>JAOZRY010000182.1 GCA_029939965.1 Bacteroidales bacterium
TTAGTTTATTAAGGTAAAGCGTAAACCTGATTTGGTTCCAATAATTTGAGTTTACCTCATCTGAATATTTCTGTAATGGATCAGACATCACTATTGGGAAATAGAACTCAAACACATCTTTTACAATTGAAAGTTTTGCCCCCATTTCCCAATAAAAAGAATCGTTGTCGTTAAATCCTTCAACCTCAACGGGCGAGCCTACAAATGCTAAATTGGCATAAACCCTGATTGGGATTTTTTCGGGGATTGGTAAAGATGAATTCAGGTTTAATGATAATATCCAATCATTGGTCTGTCCTAATGCAGAATAAGTTGAAAAGCCCCCATTGTCAACTGCAAATTGTTTTGACAGGATATTTTCACCTGCCGGATCCTCGAATCTTGCAAAATATAATTGATCATAAGTGTAATCATTAATGCCTGAAGACCCGCTTATCGTATAGCTATAAAAATTTGATAATGCATCTGATTTATGAAGGAAGGCTCCTCCAAAAAACCTGACCTGCAAACTTTTACTATAAATATAAGTGTATTCATATCTGGTTTCAATGTTTGCTTTAACAAAATCATCACTCGCCTGAAGTTCAACAGACAGGCCGTAAGGATTGATGCTCCTTTTGTTTGTCATCTGGTATTTTACATCATAGTAAGGTTTAAAATCCTTTTCCCCGCCCAAAGGCAAATTTTCCATGTTGGTAGCATAGGTAAAATTCAATTCCACAGTCTGATCCAGATGTTTTTTCATGACCTTTCTTTTCAATCTGAAATCAATACCAAACTTAAGTTTTTGGTAATAGCTTCCACTTTTATCTGCATATCCAAATTGCATTCCTGATCCAAATATTGAAACCATTTGAAATAAAGACCCTTCAGGGATTATATTATATCTAAGCTTTCCCATTCCTGCCAGCGACTTTGTCCCAAAGCTATACAACGGCATCAATTGGTATTCGAGAGCCGGAAGTGGGAGCAGGCTGTTGTAAAGCAATCCGCCAAGCATAAACTTATCGTAATAATTATATCCAAATGCCGGAAGCAGGTTTATATTAGTATGATAGGGATTCTCCAAAAGTCCAATTAAATTCAAATCAATCGGATTTGTTTTTTTAAACATGCCCTTAACCTTCATCCAATTGTTGCCCGAGTACAATTCCGGTGTATCCAGACCCTGATCCAATCTAAAAGCATCCACATTTTCAACATCTTTTATCGGTAACCATTTTTTACCTGTGAAGCCCGGATATGCTGTTGTGAACAAAACGCTATCGCTGCTCAATCCGCTTAACAGAACAGGTGATGCAATTTCCCGTCTGTTTTTAATCAGGATTTGGCCATCCTTATATTTCGAGATTTTATAATCCAGTTTTTTTGTGGTTTTCACCAGATCATCAAAAAACCAGGAAAGGTCTTCGTCAAGATGGCTTTCAAATATTTTTTGCAGATCATCGGGATAGGGGTGTTTGAATTTCCATTGTTCAAAATAATCCTGCATGATTTCATTAAACTTTTCTTCGCCAAGATATTTGTGCATATAAGCGAACGAAACAGAAGATTTTGAATATATCATTGCGCCATAGTTGAAGTTCGAGTACTGGCCTGTTGGTAGATTCAGCGGTTGATCCAGATTATGACGTGCATTTGCAAGATACATGAAATAGGGATAATAATTATATTGCAGGGTTTCGATACCTAATAATTTGGCCAGGGATCCGTTTACAAATGCCATCTTATATAGGTGGTTATCAGGATATTTTGTCATCATATAACGTCTGTCGCTAAACGAATTAATCCCTTCGTCTAACCAGGGGTGTTCGCGTTCATCTGTTCCAATCATCCCATAAAACCAGTTGTGGCCAACTTCATGCATTATCACCATTTCGAGGCTCATGGCAGTTTGGTTATTCCCAATTACCGTAATCGTAGGGTATTCCATTCCCCCTCCGGCACTTAAAGGCGCATGGATTGCCGAACAGTTATCATAAGGATAATCGCCATACCAAAGCGAGTAATAATAGAGTGCATCATTAATATATTCGTTGGCATTTTTCCACAGGTCGGCATTTTTATTGGGGAACATGGCCCATGTTGTTACCCGCCGCCCCGAATGTGGCAGTTCAACCTCCTCCTTCAGCACATGAAAACGTTTATCGGCAAACCATGCAAAATCATGGATGTTGCTTTCCGTATATCTAAGTGTTTTAAACTCTTTATCGGATTCAGGAAAATCAGCATCCTCCAAATCAAAATCCTGGATTGCTGCGGTTTCCTTTGCTTTCTCATTCAGCCAATTTAATTCGTCTTCATTTTGAAGGTTTCCGGTGGCACCAACAACATAGTTTTTGGGCAGACTTATTGAAACATCAAACGAACCAAATTCCGAATAAAATTCGCCCATGTTCAAATAGGGCATCTGATGCCAGCCATATTTATCATAAACTGCCGGTTTGGGATACCATTGGGTAATCGCATAGGCCTGGTCGATATGCCCAAGCCTCGATGTATTTCCTTTCGGTATCTTTACCCTGAATGGGGTTGAAATCATAATACTTCCACCTGGGGCAAGAGGTTTGTTCAAAAATATCTTACAAATATCAATGTGTGCAGCGTCATATTCCCACTTAACGTCTTCACCATTAACCTTAAAATCAAGTGAATCGATGTAACCTCTTTGCTCTTCAACCCTGAACAGTTTTATTTTTCGGCCAAATTCAAATTTCTGTTTTGCCAAAGCGGTTTCATTGTTTTCGTAGGCATTGGGCCAAATATGGAAATAGAGAAACGAAAGGTGATCAGGGCTGTTATTAATATATTCGATTTCCTCAAAGGCATTTAACAAATGCAAGCTATCATCAAGCCTCACATCAATTTTATAATTTACTTCCTGCTGAAAATAATCCTGTGCATTTAATGCCTGGAATTGAAATAAAAAGAAGGCAATCAACATTGTTGAGATAAATATTTTTTTCATTTTTTTTAAATTTATTGTGGTCATATATTTTATGACGCAGTGGCCATTGCATAGTTACAATAAAATTAAAATAGTTGTTACATTAATAAATCATAATCTTTAATTTTGCACAACTTTGAATTTTAATATACAAAACATTTTATGAAACTTTCTCCCAAATTCAGGTTGTATTTGCCAATTGTTGTGGGAATGGTTATTTCCGTATTGCTTATTACTATTTACTCTGTTAATAAACTCAACGAGAACATAAACCGATCAATAGAGCGGAATCTGCAAACCGAAGTTCAAACACTAATAAAAATGTTTGAGCGCGAAAGAGACCTTAAGCTCGATAAAGTAAAAACAGATTTGAAAGTAGCAGATGAAGAGTTTTTTGATCGGAAATTTAGTATTACCCAAAAAGAATTGGCGATTAAGGTTGTAAACCAAATATCGTTGATGGAGCACACAGCTTTTATTAAACAATGGTATTTGGGGAATGTTGAAATCTATAACAATTTCGAGTTTGTCGATAAAATCGATAAACTGGTTGGAGGAACAACAACTATTTTTCAAAAAATTGATAGTGGATACGTAAGGATTTCAACAAATGTACTGAATTCGGATGGGCATCGGGCGGTTGGAACATATATCCCCAATGATTCGCCTGTTGTTAAAGCCATCGAAGCCGGTAAGGTTTATATTGGTCGCGCTTATGTTGTAAACGATTGGTATATTACGGCGTACGAACCCCTTACATATAATGGCGAAATTGTTGGGATGTTGTATGTTGGCGATAAAGAAAAAGACCTGAATGAGTTAAGAGATAAGCTAATCGATTTAAAAATAGGTAACAGTGGGTTTCCCTTTGTTATTGATGAAAACGGAACATTTATTATACATCCTTATGCATCAGGCGAAACATGGATTAACGAACCCATTATCAACGAAATTATTGATAAAAAATCCGGCATTTCATCCTATTCTCTAACATCGGATAAAATTGAAAAGATAGTTGCATATAATTATTTTGAAGACTTTAAATTGTTTGTTGCAGCCGCAATGCCTATTAGAGAAGAAGCCGGAGTACTGGTTAGGGAAATGATAATAAATTCAATTATTATTGGAATTGTTATTATACTGATATTCTCCATATTTATTTATTTTATAACTGCCGAAAATGTGCGAAGATTTTTAAATCAACTTGAGCAATCCTCACGAAAACTAAAATCCACCCGAAAAGCACTCGAACAATCTGAACATCATTTCCAAACAATTTTTAATAATAGCAGCGATGATATTTTTGTAATTGATTTTTCCGGCAGTTTTATAGAAGTAAATCAGGTTGCTTGCGATTCGCTGGGCTATTCAAGGGACGAGTTCCTGAAAATGAATATCCACGACATAAAATCGGAAAAGTATCTTGGTAATGTGGATAATAATATCCTGACGATTACCAAATTTGGGCAATACAGGTACGAATCGGAAAATGTAACAAAAGACGGAAAAATAATGCCGGTTGAGATGAAAAGCAGGGTCATCGACTTCAAGGGCGAACAAGTAATTTTAACCATTGTTCGCGATATTACCGAACGAAAAGAGATAGAAGAAAAGATACTAACAACCATTATCCAAACAGAAGAAAATGAGCGGAAGCGTTTTGCAGCAGACCTGCACGATGATTTAGGCCCAATCCTGTCCACCATAAAGCTTTATTCCGATTTGTTTAAAAAAGGGAACTTCAAAAACATCAGTCAGGATGAAGCTATCGAAAACATTGAAGAATTAGTTGATACGGCCATTACAACAAGCCGGCAAATTTCGCGAAATATCAGGCCAAATATTTTGCAGGACTTTGGGCTGGCAGCAGCCGTAAACGATTTTTGTTCGTATATAAATAATGCAAAAGCAATAAGCATTGCTGTAAATACACATGCATATTCTATCAATAAGCGAGGTATCGAAGAAACCATTTTATACCAGTCGGTTAAAGAATTGATAAATAATACCCTTAAACATTCCAATGCGCAAAATGTGAAGATTGACCTGAAAAGTTTCAAAAATCAGATAATTTTGTACTATCGCGATGATGGCGAAGGATTTGATGTTAATGTAGCCCTGAAGGAGAGGGATGGGCTTGGGTTGAATAATATAGTAAACAAAATAAAATCAGTTAAAGGCACAGTGGATATAAACAGTGAACCCGGAAATGGTATGTTTTTAATTGCTTCGATAAAACTAAAAGAAAACAGATAAAATGGACATAGCTAAAGTTATAATTGTTGATGATCACATAATATTCAGAAAAGGATTACTTACCGTATTAAATGAAATTGATAATGTAAAGGTGGTTGGTGAGGCTTCAAATGGAAAGCATCTTCTTGACCTTCTCAGGAAGCAATCGACAGATATTATTTTCATGGATATAAAAATGCCGGTTATGGGAGGTGTTGAGGCAACAAAAAAAGTACTTGCTAAATATCCTGAAATAAAGATCATTGCACTAACTATGTTTGAAGAAATCAGCTATTTCAACGAAATGGTTGAAGCCGGTGCTTCCGGTTATTTATTGAAAAAAACCTCCACCGAAGAACTCGAAAAAGCCATTGAACTGGTTCTGACAGATGAATGTTATTTTTCGGAAGAATTTATAAACTCTGTAAGCAAATACCTCAAACCTAAACGAAAAGATACATCCATCAATCTAACAGAAAGAGAGATAGAAGTACTGGAATTGATCTGCAAAGGTTTTTCAAATGCTGATATTTCAAAATTCCTGGGATTAAGCCCCAGGACAATAGATGGGCACAGAGCTAAATTGCTTGAAAAAACCGGTGCCAAAAATGCACCCAACCTGGTAATGCTTGCATTAAAAATTGGTTTGGTTTAAATTCATCCTCATCTCTTTTCTCCGAAAATTGGTTTTTAATCCATTGAGCAAGCCCTAAGAGGGTTGACAAAGGAGCAATTGAGGATGCAATTGAGAAAGCTTTTGAAGGAACTTCCGAAAAAGTTAGAAATAAATATATCCTTCTTTTGGAAGCTATTGCAAACAATGAAGGTAAGCGTGTTCCTGATTATGTGAATCTTACTGGTATTTCGGGTTCAACCATTGATAAGTATATTACAAAATTTCGTAAAGCGCAAATAATCGCGTTTTCCGGGAAGGCTACAAAAATTGGGGGTTACTACATTTCAGAAGAGCTAAGAAATGTTTTATAAAAGAAATTAGTTGCGTAGAAGAGTAAATGGAGGAGCAAATAAAAGAGTAAATAAAGAAGCAATTAAATAATCTATCAAGATTGATAACCATATTTTAAACCCTGAGATTTTACTCGGGGTTTTTGTTTTTAAACCGATATGCAGTTTCTCTTTCCTGTTTTTTTTTACTTCGATTACCGAATATTGAATGTTTCGTAAAGACACCAATTGCAATTAATCAGTTACTGCGATAATTACCCACCACATATACCCCGT
>JAOZRY010000183.1 GCA_029939965.1 Bacteroidales bacterium
CTCGTCTTTAAACCCAGTCATTTACAAAAGAAACTCCTTGATTTTCAACACTTCGCCCGCCTCGATCTCAGCGATTTCTAACACCCACTTCCTGAAAAACGGGCGTTTTCTTGCAGAGTGTTTATTTCACTCAAAAGTGATCCACCATTCCAATTGCTACTCCACCATCACTTCATCCACAAACAGCGTGGCCTTATCGCTGGTGTCGTTATGCCTTTTAATTCGTTCGGGTTAAAATGGAAATGTATTTTTTTGTGTAATCAACAAGAAAAAGCGGTAGGTTAAGAAACCCGTCTGTTGAATAAATGTTACGTAAAGAGAAACGCAGACTAAGATTGGGTGTAAAATGTTTACGATATACAGAGAGGCTTTTGCTCTTGATGTTTTCGTCAGATTTAACTTCAACATGAATAACCCGGTTTTGGTATTGAAGAAGGAAATCAACTTCTGCCATGTTTCCCGAGTGCCAGTATCGTGGCAAATCCTCAAATTGCCTGAGTAAGCCGGATAATATAAAGTTTTCGGCCAGTGCACCTTTGAATTCGGTCAATAAGCGATTGCCCTCACCATATATAGTTGGATCGAGTTGCGATAACCTCCTGAGTAGCCCTACATCCTGCATATACACTTTAAAAGCAGATAAGTCATCGTAGGCAGAAAGTGGAAGGTCAGGTTTTGTAGAAGCATGGATTTTGCATAATTCACACTTTAAGTGCCTAAAACGTGATGAAAATCACATTATCGCCACTTATTATTTGCAATCGTAACGTTTGATATGATATGTTAGAAAGGCAGGGAACTTTTCAATAAGAGATACCAAGTAGGGAAAAATCAAATTCATTGTGTAAATAATCCCTTAAACCTGTTGGGGTTTTTTGTATAGGTTAAATATTTACGCACAACCAAGCATCTTTCACTCAACCCACCAATCCCCTACTCCACCATCACTTCATCCACAAACAGCCATGCCTTATCGCCGGCACCGCGATGCCATTCCGGGCAAACACCCTGGTTTTGGGCTTTTACTTTTATAAACCGGGCTTTCAGGTCAGGAAATTCCACGGCAATTTCTTGTGTGAATGCGCCTTCAGTTTTGGGGTCAATTGAATTTTTTGTTACAGCCGGTTCTGAAAATATTTTCCCATCTGTCGATAGGCTAACCTCCAACACTACCGGTAAAAATATCCAACTGCGTTCGCGCTGAAAAAATGAACCTGTAACTTTGCTTATCTCTTTTGTTTTGCCAAGGTCGATTATTATTTCAACATCATCTCCATTAAAACCTTGCCACAGCCCGTCACGGTGATTGGTTCTACCTTTTAAACCATCAACCAGAGTTTTTTTACCCTGCCCCGAATATTTATAGCTCGGTTTATTTTTGTAGGAAACCGAAACATCCAAAGCTTTGTGAAAGACAATAATTTTTTCGGAAAAAGTTTCGTTTATAACTGTTCCCGAAAAAATTGCAGCACGTATGGTTGTGGTTTTGCTTATAACCAATGGCTTTGTATATACTGGAGATGTGCTCGTAGGAATTGTCCCGTCGAGTGTGAAATGAATTTCAGGGTTCAGTTGTTCGGTTTGAAAAGCTACTTCAAATTGGTTTTTATACGTATCTAAATCAGTTCTAAAATCTACGGAATATGAGCCTTCAGAATAATTCACTCCCATTTTATCAAAACGATCGAACTGGCTTTCGAGCCTTATACGAAAGTCATCCCAAACAATTTTTTCTTTTGGCGACCAAAGCACTTCCGCCAACGCAGTTATACGGGGAGTGCTCATATATTCGGCGTGTGCTGGTGTTGGTATATATTCGGTCCATACATTACCCTGACCGCCAAGAATATGTTTTGCTTCGTGTTCGTTCAAAACCGGTGGTGTTGGATCAAAGGCATACACTTTTTTTAATGTTGTAAAACCGCCAATGGCCTTCAGCTCAAAATCAGGGTTTGCCTGGTAATGATCAAAATAACAGTGCGAACCCGGCGACATCACCACATCATGACCTTCACGAGCCGCCTGGATGCCCCCATCAAAACCACGCCACGACATAACAGTAGCTTCGGGAGCTAGGCCGCCTTCAAGTATTTCGTCCCAACCAATAAGCTTTTTGCCTTTCGTATTCAGGTATTTTTCCATGCGTTTTACGAACCAGCTTTGCAGTTCATGTTCATTGGCCAGCACTTCATCTTTAATTCTTTTCTGACATTTGGGACAGTTTTTCCAGCGATCTTTTGTAGCCTCATCTCCACCAATGTGGATATACTCCGATGGAAACAACTCAATTACTTCATCAAGCACATTTTGGAGAAACTCAAAGGTTTTTTCGTTTCCGGCACAAAAAATATCCACATTTGGCCAATAACCACCCGGCTGTACATAAAACGACCCTCCCGTACACGAAAGCTCCGGATACGCTGCCAATACCTCGCTGGTATGACCGGGCATCTCTATTTCGGGGAGCACGGTAATGTGCCTGTCGGCGGCATATTGCATAATTTCACGAATATCGCTTTTGGTATAAAACCCACCATAAGTGGCTTTTTCGCCGGGCTGTGGTGGTGTTCGCTCATTCCAGGGCTCATCCTCACGATCAACACGCCAGGCAGCAACTTCGGTTAGTTTTGGATATTTATCTATTTCGATTCGCCAGCCATTATCATCGGTAAGATGCCAATGGAAAACATTCATTTTGTGCATGGCAATCAAATCGATATATCTTTTAATAAACTCCTTTGGGAAAAAGTGCCGCGATACATCAAGATGCATTCCGCGCCATTTATAACGGGGTTTGTCGTAAATATTTACCCTCGGTATTTTCCACTCAATATTTTCCACCACATTATCGCTGTATATATCCGGTGGCAACAACTGAAACAGAGTTTGCAGGCCACGGAATAATCCGGCTGCCCGATGAGCCGAAAGCTCTACTTTACGGTGTTTTACTTTTAGCAGATATCCTTCCTCATCAAGCGAATCTGCCCCCGGCAATAGTTCAAAAATTATCCCCTGATCTTTACGGCGATTCTCTATTTCAACCATTTCGAGCCTGTTACCGCTTACAGTTGCAAATTGCTCTACAAACATTAAGGCAATACGCTCCACTGCCTCGCTACCGGGTTGCACAAAAACAATTGAAGCTGGTGTAATCTCATAATACCCACCTCTTTCTTCAAGGGAAATGGGTTGAGGGGTGATGTTTACCGGAAGAAATATATTGCTGTTTTTGCAACCCATAATCGAAATTAGAATTACGAATATAAATAAACTGCATAAGAATTTTATCTCTCTTTTCATATCTATCTAATTTACTTTTTTAAGTAGCTGATGGTAGAATAAATAAAAATGCATAATATTCCCCATCGCTTTTGTATGATATTTTTATGGTGTTATTCTATGCACACCCAATTCATATTCCTCCGACATAATATCGAGAATCGTCTGGTAATCTTTTTCATGTTTCACAAAATCGAGATTATTGGTGTCGATGATAAGGATGCGCATATTTGTTTTTTGGCGGATAAACTCCAGATAACTCTCTTGTATTTTTTCCAGGTAATCTATTTTAATATCTAATTCATATTCGCGCCCACGATTATGGATATTTCTCATCAGGTTTTCGATGTTGAGATAAAGATAAACCAGTAAATCGGGTTTGGGCAAGGATTCGCTAATAATTTCGAATAGTTTTTTATAAAGGCTAAATGTATCTTCGGGTAAGTTTTTGCGGGCAAAAATAAACGACTTGTTGATGAAATAATCGGAAACAGTAAAAGTTTTGAACAGATCGCGTGTTGTAAGCTGATGCTTAAGTTGCTCGTAGCGTTCGGCCAAAAACGACAACTCCAGAGGGAAAGCATATTTGTCGGGCTCCTTGTAAAACTTTGGCAAAAACGAGTTCTCATCAAACTGTTCCAGGATGAGTTTGGCGTTGTAATCTTCGGCAATCCTGGTGGAGAGCGATGTTTTTCCGGCACCAATGTTACCTTCGATCGAAATAAAATTATAATCGGTTATAGTCATAAATTGTGGTTGATCTTTTCGGATTTGTAAAAATCAATTTTTTTTACTTCCAGTTTATCTGTACAAATTTCCAATAATTCGGTAATACTTTTTTTTATGTCAGGATGAATAAAGTCGGGAGCAATCTGACGAAGAGGCTCTAAGCAAAATCTCCGTTGGTGCAAACGGGGATGAGGAATAATCAAATTTTCTGCTGCCACAATCTTATCGTCATAAAACAAAATATCAATGTCCATTTTGCGCGACTGATAACCGCTTTTGTTGTGTCTGATTCTGCCCAGCATATTTTCAATTTCAAGAATTATCCTCAAAATCTCCTGTGGTGTTTTTTTGGTTTCCACGCTTACAACAGCATTTACAAAAGTATCGATCGAACGAAAGCCCCACGGTTCTGTTAAATAAAAAGATGATGTTTTGGTTATCGTCCCTACCTTGTTACCAATGGATTGCAAGGCCAAAGCTAATAGTTTTTCTTTATCTCCCTGATTGCTTCCAAGCAACAAAAAACATGTGTGCATATCTAATGTTAAAAAATGTCGTGTCAAAATTACAACATCTTTAATGAAATAATTCGCATTTTTGCAGATATACTAAATACTCACCTAATTAACTATGAAATTATGAAAGATTTTATTAAATTTTTATTTGCCTCCATGCTAGGATTTCTGATTATGTCGATACTCATTTTTTTTATATTCCTCGGCATGATTACTAGCATTGCCGGCATGATGGATGAAAAAGAAACTGAGGTAGCAGAAAACACGTTACTTCATATCAAACTCAACACTCCTATCATCGACCGAACTTCAAAAGACCCATTCTCGGATTTTGATTTTGCATCGATGGAACCTACAAAATCAATTGGGTTAAACGATGTAATCAAAAATTTAGATAAGGCTTCACGCGATCCGAACATCAAGGGAATTTATCTCGACCTTTCAAGCATACAGTCAGGGATGGCTACCATTGAAGAAGTACGAAAAGCATTGATGGACTTTAAAAAATCGGGGAAATTTATTTTAGCCTACAGCGATTCATACTCTCAGGGAGCCTATTACCTCGCCACTACCGCCGATGAAATATTTATTAACCCTGAAGGAATGGTCGATTTTAGAGGTTTGTCTGCTGAACTGATGTTTTTTAAAGGAACCATTGAAAAACTGGATGCAGAGATGCAAATTATCCGTCATGGAAAATACAAAAGTGCTGTTGAGCCGTTTATGCTCGATAAAATGAGCGACGAAAACCGTGAGCAAATGAATGCTATTATCGATGGTATCTGGGATGAAATTGTAACAGCCATTTCAGTATCAAGAAATATTTCGGTTGCTGATTTGAACAAGGCTGCCGATGAGCTGGCACTCTGGGATGCCGACAATGCTTTGAAACTGCATTTTATTGACGGCATAAAATACAAAGATGAAATTATTGCCGATCTTAAACAAAAACTTAGTGTTGAAGAAGATGATGATATAAAAACGGTTTCACTCGGAAAATACACCAATGCAGCTGATCCCGGCAAAGAGCGTCCCGATCGCAAAAACCGTGTGGCTGTTATTTATGCCATCGGCGAAATTATTTCGGGTGAAGGTAGCGATGAGATTATTGGTTCCGACCGAATTTCCAAAGCCATCCGCAAAGCAAGAAAAGATGAAAAAGTTAAAGCAATTGTTATGCGTGTAAACTCACCCGGAGGAAGTGCGCTGGCTTCTGATGTTATTTTGCGTGAGGTAAAACTTGCTGCTGCCGAAAAACCATTTATCGTTTCGATGGGTAATGTAGCTGCATCGGGGGGGTATTATATTGCATGTGCTGCTGATAAAATTTATGCCGATCCTACCACCATCACAGGTTCGATAGGTGTTTTGGGGATGATTCCCAACCTTGAAGAAACCATGAAAAACAAACTTGGAATTACCTTCGATTATGTTAGAAGCAACGAAAATGCCAGCATGATGACCGTTAATCGTCCACTTACCCAATACCAAAAAGATGTGATACTTGTTGCCATCGAAGACGTTTACAACACATTTGTAAACCATGTTGCCGAAGGTCGCGATATGACCTGGGAAGCTGTGGATGCCATTGGTCAGGGTCGTGTATGGGTTGGTTCAGATGCATTAAAAATCGGACTTGTTGATGAACTTGGCGGCTTAGACAAAGCAATAGCTCATGCTGTAGCAGAAGCAGGACTCGAAACCTGGACAATTAAGGAATACCCGGTACAGAAAGACCCTTACGAAGAAATTTTTAAAGAGATGTTTGGTTCGGCCAGCGTTAACGCTCAGATTAAAGCCGAACTTGGAGAAAACTACAAACTCTACCAATACCTCAAATACTGGCAGGAAGCCAAAGGTATTCAGGCTCGCATGCCTTTTGATATTTATATAAATTAA
>JAOZRY010000851.1 GCA_029939965.1 Bacteroidales bacterium
ATGGCATCCACCTCGAAACCCTCCACTTTGTCATCCCCGGCCCCGGAAGTGCTAACCAGCATTACTTTTGAAAGATCATTAACTTCAGATAAAAACACTTGAGCTTCCTCTGGCATAATATGTATCTGCAGAGTGTGGATGATTATTATGGCATCCCAATCTTTATCGTTTTCATTTTCAAGCGTGGTGCAATCAACTATGGACAAATAGTTTTCATTGTTGTTTAAATGATCGACCAGATTTTCAACCAGTTTATTTTTGAATTCACTACCCTGGCTGGCGATCAATATTTTGTTTTTTGCAGTGGGGTTGCCAATTTGAAACGGTTCAATAACCCCTTGCCGGTTCACTAAAACATATACAGCCAATAAGATGAGGAACAAAACAACGGGTGTTGCAATGATTGCAATCAGAATTTTAATCCACTTTTTCATAATTAATCAGTGTTTTTTTATCTCAGTTTTGGAAGTATTCAATCAAATGACCTCTAATCCACCCATCTCCCTTTTTCCGATAGAATTCATCAATTAGTTTTCCATCTTCGTTTACTTCAAATGTCTTTTTAAATTCACTTGATCCGCCACTATAAAAGGTTTTTCCTTCCAAAATAATTTTAGGTCCCTCAGCCACCACTTTGCCATTGGAATTCATCTCTTTATTAATAAGTGATAAAAACGATATCTGATTTTTCTCCCAATCGTAGTAAAAATAAGTTTCCATTTCAAATCCAACCTCTGGAACACTTTTAGTTTCTTTTGCTCCCTTCGAATTTAAAATGAACTCCCATTTAAGTTCATGTATTAACAGAGAGTCCTCAGAATCAACATAGTGTCCCTCCCAACTTTTACCAGTAAATTGATTGAATATTTCCAACGGCTTATTTTGTGCCAAACAAGCCGAGCTTGAAAAAAGGCCACCCAGTAAGATCAATAATATTGTCTTCATCATTTTATTAGTTTTTTTTAATTATTTTATTTTCAAGGCCTTCGTTATAATCTAACAGGTTTTTAAAACCTGTTAGGTCTCAGCCCCCTACCACTTTTTCATTTTTACATTATCCATGATTTTGGGATACATCCCGGTTTGAACACCATACTTCTCATAAACATCATGAATATGTTTGTCCTGGTAGATTTTAAGAAAACTATTATGTCGATCCTCACTGATGTTTGTTACTCCAAAACATGTAAATCCCATTTGCTATATCAATTTTGCGTATCCAAATCCACCACCGCCGGAAGAATATTCCTTCTTAACATTTTGTAATATTGTTGTGCCCAGCCCTTGCTATATTATAATAATCACACATCTAACTTCCACTACCACAGACCCCCTCTAACTCCCCCTTTCCATACGGACTTCCTTCGGTCGAAGGGGAACCCCGAAAGCTTTCGGGGGGGATGGGGTCTTAATGATTCTGCCAATAAAATAGCCAGCTAAAAAGTTACGTTTTTTGTTAAATAAATTCCTTCGGATGTTTCAGGTGATAATCAGTAGCATCCTGAAAGGCCTTTGCTACAGCCAATACTTTTTCTTCCTGATAAGGTTTGCCAACAAATGTTACACTGGTAGGTTGCCCGTTTTTTTGAAATCCACAGGGAACAACAACAATTGGTAACCCGGTAACATTGGTACTATAGTTGGTTGACCATGTCATTTCTATGTAAATATCAACGTCCTTCATTATTTCGTGCATTTTCTTAATCTGTAGGTTCCGGTATCTGGCTGCCTGAAGGTAATCAACAGCCGGAACAAAA
>JAOZRY010000184.1 GCA_029939965.1 Bacteroidales bacterium
TGTTTCGAATTCGGAAAAGGAACGGTGAATTGGTGAGTTGTGGGTTTAGTTTGTGCGCAAGCAAAACCAGATAATTGATTTGTTCGTTAATAAACCCTTCTATATTACCACTCAAATACATATACTAGTGTTGTATTAGTAACTATTGCTTAAATTCCAAATTTTTCTATGCTTCGTGGGTGTTTACATGGTTAAAGAGATGGACAAATATAATAAAATATTGATAGGACGGTGGTTATTTTTTATTTTTTTTGAGGGGGGGGGCATGGCCGTCAAGCTAACATATCTCAATCATAATTTTAGTATATTTTACGCAGGCTTCCTTCGTTAGCCGCCACCCACCAACAAAAATCACAGCCGCCTCCCAAAGTTATCGGGATCAATAAGCTACCACTCCAATCCCTGCCGCTGTGCACTATGCGGCAACGAGTATATTAATCAATCACCCAATCTGAACAAGCCAGAAAAATGATTGGATGAGATTGAATTATAGATTTGATAAGATTGGTTTTCAATCTTTATAGAGCATTGTATTATCATGCTAAAAACATCACGAATATCAAAAATTAAGAGCCGAAAAATGCATTGGTTTTCTAAACCACCAAAAAACGCAATACCTCTACATTATAACGATTTTAATGCTCTTTGTCCACTTCCCTGCTTTAAGTCTGCAAAAATAAAACCCGTCAGGGTACAATGAGGTATCGAGCTTTAGGCTGTTTAGTGACGATTGAACCGGGCAATTTTTTAATACCCTTAGTTCTTTGCCATAAATATCGTGAAGGGTAAGTTCTACGCTTGTGCTTTCGGGTGCAGTAAAACGAATTGTTGCTATGCCTTTAGAGGGGTTTGGAACACACGACAACGATAGAGGATTCTGAGATTCAGATTGTTCTTTGAGTGATGTAACCAATGGAGAAATACGGGCGTAAAAAACATCCTGCTCGCCATTGAGGGTTGCTGCCCAAGCAAGGTGCGCACTCTCTTCATCGGATTCCATATCGTAATAGTCTCCCATTTTTTCCTGATTTGGCCATCCATCATGAGGATTAAAAGGCTCGGACAATTCAAAGTTTTCACTCCAGTTATCACCCTGATCGAGAGAATAAGCATAATATAACTGCGACATAAAAGAACCCGGTAATGCATTACGTGTATCAAGCCAAACCACATCAATACGTCCGTTTGGTGCTACCGACATTGTTCCGAACCACTGGTAATTATCTGTTCCAATGTCATCATTAATACGAATCGGGTCGTCCCAGAACAAACCACCATCAGTACTCCTTGCAAACATAACATCGGCAGGGTCGTAATTTGAAGACCTGGTAACTGACGACAAAGCATATACATTTCCATGACCAACTCCACCCGAAACATCCACACCAATATCAGCCTGACCCAGCAAACCGGAAGGATTAATTGGAGTAAAACCGGTAATAGAACCATCAAGGTCAACTTCCGAATAAATTTCCCAGGTAACAGGAGTGCCGGAATATGGTGCAGTAATTGATTTGGAAACTATTATTTCGTCATAATACCCTGAACCAATAATAAATACTTCTCCTTCGGGGCCAACTGCCATAGTACCCCAGTTAGGATCGCCGGGAACTTCCACACAATCTTCGTAGCTGGCATTACCATTGGTTGAGCGCGTAAAAAATCCGGGATAGCAAATACTCCAATAGGATGTCCAGAATGAATAAATATTTCCATCGCCAATTCCCCCGGTTTTGTCAATAACCATCCATTGCTTATCTCCTCCCTGTGCATCCGTTCCATCATCCCATGCAAAACCATCGTTGGCAACTTTATATACATCGCACGTATAATTATTATTATAATCCACGGTAAGGCTATTGTAATAGATATTGCCATCAGAATCAGAGTCGAGTACAGGGTCGGATCTAAAAACACCGGCATCAATCGATTCGGGGAAAGTCCAGGTATTGCCACCATCATCGGTATATCCAAAACCTGCCTGCCTAAAATTACTGTTTACATTGTCGAACTGCCGCCAGCCAATAATCATTCGGTTGGGATTGGTGGGATCAACGGCGATAGATGGCTCATTGGCAGCATCGCCCAAAATGTTTTCGCCCAATTCGTTTACGTTTACCTGTGTTGCAAAATAAAATTCGCTTCTAACATTATAAGCAGGCGAAGTTTTTGTTTTGTTGTATGGGTTAGGGAGGTAAGGATCATCAGGTTGTTCGTGGTGCATCATTTTTTTATCCGTTGGGTTTTCAACCAGATTTTGAGCTGTGGTTTGTATATTAAAAATGAAGAAACCAAAACAGAATAGCAAAACAAGAGAGATAGACTTTTTCATTAGATAAAATTATTAATTTATAAAATATGAGTCGAAAAATACAAAGTTAAAAGATATTTTAGCAATTCGGATTTCCGTATTGTTAATTTCAATATCCTTGTTGCAATATACGGGCTTGATTATTTAACGTTTTGCAGAAAAAAACTAAATTCGCTTCCTTTATTTACTTTACTTTTCACAATCAGTTTACTACTATTTCGCTCAATAAATTCTTTACAAACAATCAATCCGAGCCCCGTTCCCTTTTCACCGGCAGTACCATTTGAGTTAGCTTTTGATGCAAGATTAAATAGTTTTACCAGCCTGTTTTCATCAATACCAACACCTTGATCTATTACAGCAATCTTTATTAAACCTTGTTCCTTTTCACTGATTATTAACCTAACTTTCCCTCCGGGATGAGTGTATTTGATTGCATTGTGCAAAAAATTTCTTAGCACAGTATTTATCATTTCAGGGTCGGCAAAAACTATTTGCTTTTCATTTACTGAAACTTCAAGTATAATGCCTTTCTTTTCTGCATTAAGAGCCAATAGATTATAACTCTCTTTGGCTAATTGTGCAATATCAAATTCTATTGGATTAAACTTCACTCTGCCTGTTTGAGACCTTGACCAAACCAATAAATTTTCGAGCAACGAATAAATTCTTCGGGCGGAGTTATAAAACCCATCAATACCCTCCTTTTTATCCTCTTCATCCAAAGACTCATAATTTTTTGATAATAATTCGCTAATCGAAAGCAAACTTGTAAAGGGATTTTTAAGGTCGTGTGCTATTATAGAGAAGAATTTATCTTTGGTGGTATTGAGTTCTTTAAGTTTTTTTTCTGATTCGGTAAGCTGGCGGTTAGCTTCTTGTATCTGTTTGTTTCGCATAACAAGCAGTTTGTTGGTTCGTACTTTTAGCAGGTAAACCCAGATTAATGCTGCCAGCAAAAATGCAGCAATTATTTCCAAAAAATAAAACCACCAGGTTTTCCAGAATGGTGAATTTATGATGATTTTCAAGTTTGCCGGATTGGGTGTAATCTTGCCCGCTGCATTCCGGGCAATAACCATAAAAGTATAACTGCCAGGAGCCATGTTTGCATAGGTTACAAAATTGCGCGATCCTGCAAAAGTCCAGTCATCATCCATATTTTGCATTTTGTAACTATAGGTTACTTTTTCGGATGGTGGAATATTTAGAGTTGCAAATTCAAAACCCAGAAAGTTATGTTTATAATCAATTACAATTTTGTTTGCATACGGGATGGCATTTTGCATATAAAACTGCTCATTATGTTTAGTAATTTCCGGTGAATTCAGGTTGGGTTCTTTTGTATTTCCAATCAAAACTTCTTTTCCAAGAACATCAATACCGGTAAGCACAACATTAGAATTGTTTTTATTATCCGTCAGCAAATCGGGATTAATAACATTGAGACCATAAACACCACCGAAATATAACTTACCACTAACCCCTTTGTAAAATGCGCCACCATTAAATTCGTTGCTTTGAAGCCCGTCGCTTACATCAAAATTCTCCACACTATGATTGTTGAGATTAAATTTTGAAATACCCAGGTTTGTACTCAACCAAAGGTTATTGTTATTATCAGGTAGCACACCATAAATTACTTCATTGGGCAATCCCTGCTCCACACCAAATCGTATAAATCGCTCATTTTTTATATCAAAGCGGTTTAACCCATCGTTTGTACCCACCCACATTATTCCATCATCAATTTCACAAATCGAAAAAACTATATTATTGGAAATACTCGCAGGATCGTTAGGATTAACAGTATATGATTTAAAAGTTTCATTTTTAATATTCATTTTATTCAAACCACCACCATAAGTTCCTATCCATAAATTACCATGTTTATCGTCGTGTATGGCTGAATAAATAAAGTTGTGAGAGATACTTTCCGGGTTTTCCGGATTATGTATAAAACGTTTGCATATACCGGTTTCTCTATCTAACAAATTTAATCCGTTGCGAGTACCAACCCAAAAATTTCCAGCCCGATCCTCAAATATAACTCTTATGGAATTTCCGGTAAGTGTTTGTGGATTATCAGGATCAGACATGTAGTTAGTGAATTCCTCTGTTTCAGCATTAAAACAATTGAGACCACCCCCATCGGTACCTACCCAAATAATGCCCTTACTATCCTGATAAACCTTTCGTACTGAAGAAGCTGACAAAGATGTTGGGTTATCAACATTGTGTGTGAACTTTGTAAACTTCCCGGTTTCAGGCGAATATCGATTTAATCCAAAAGTGTTTGTGCCAATCCATATTGATCCATCGATAGCTTCTAAAATGCTCCAGATAAAATTGCTCGACAAACTGTTTTCATCTAATGGATCGTGTTTAATCAATTTGAATTTGTTTGCTTGCTTGTCGAAAACACTTATTCCGGCACCAAATGTCCCGATCCAAATTACATCTGCCCGGTCTTCGTAAATACAATTTATGGAGTTTTCTGAAATGCTGTTTGGATCGGCAGTATTATGCATAAAGTTTTCAACTTCCAATGATTCAGTATTTATTTTGTACAATCCTGAGCCAAAAGTGCCATACCACAAATTTTGATAACTGTCAACACAAATAGGTTTACTGGTGTTTACCGATAGACTTTGAGTGGCATCGAAACTCTCGGCTATGCATCTAAAGCGGCCGGTTTCCCGATTAAAAAGAAACAATCCTTCGGGGGTTCCTGCCCAGATTTTGCCAGTCTGATCGGAAACTAGTTTTTCAATTTTATTGGAAATGCTTGTGTTTTTATCGTATCCATTAAAACCAAAAAGCGTTTCCTGCCCCATTTTTTTTTCATACTTGATTAATCCCTCATTTGTACCTGCCCATATTATTTCGGGCTCTGAAAGCAGAGTGTAAACATTGCCATATAAGTTTCCTGAGATCGATTTGATGAGTTTAAAAACCGGGTTTTTTTCTGATGCAAAAAACAATCCATGTTCACTGCCAATCCATACATCACCATTTTGCTCGCAAACAATTTCAAATATCCTTGACGAGGCATAAGTCCTGTTTTTGCCGATAAATGAAATTCGTTCGATTTTTCCGGTTTTAAGATTTATCCTGTTTAGGCCTTTCATTGTTCCTATCCATAGGTTGCCATTATTATCTTCATTTATAGCCGTAATGGTATCATTCGATAAACTAGCCTCGTTGTTCTTCTGCCAACGGTATTGCCCGAATATTTCTTTTTTTGGGTTAAATGTGGTGAGCCCTCCTTTTGACCCAAACCATAATTGCCCCCTGCTATCTTCAAAAATAATTTCTGTCCATTTATAAGAAATACTGTTTTCGTTGCCAGCTTGTGAACGATATATTGTAAAACCATTACCATCATACTTATTCAGGCCGTCTTCGGTGCCAAACCACAAAAACCCCATTTTATCTTCATAGATGCAATAAACCGAACTGAGGGAAAGACCATCGTTGATAGTGATGCGTTTAAAATTGATATTTGATTTTTGCGCAATAGCTGTGGAAGCAAAAGCTATTAAAAACCATAGCAGAATAAACCTGGTAATTATAGCCTGACTGATTCTACGTAAAGTAGGCATCATTGTTTTTCTTTTGTATAAATAGTGTTTCTGCTGTCCTAAACGTGTTCAGGCCTGGTTTGTTACACTATTGCAAAAATGTAAGAATTGGAAAGTATGTTGCTGTTTTTAAATTAATGATGTCTTTTATACTGGTTTGAAATCTACTGTAATAATATTACTCTTAAGAATTATTCTTTACTTTTGTGTAGAAATAAACACAAAGGTTAAAAAATGAAAATACTTCCAATTGGCCGACAGGAATTTTCGGAATTAATAGAAGATAATTGTATTTATGTTGATAAAACTGCTCAAATATTCAACCTTCTAAAACAAAAGTATTTCTTTCTTTCCCGTCCGCGAAGGTTTGGGAAATCGTTGCTTTTAAACACCATAAAAGAGATATTTCATGGCAACAAGGAACTTTTTAAGGGATTGTGGATTTATGATAAAATAGATTGGGAAATCCATCCTGTAATTAAAATCTCCTTTTCTAATATTGATTATAAAA
>JAOZRY010000852.1 GCA_029939965.1 Bacteroidales bacterium
ACCGGGTTGTAGAGCAGTCATCAAATTAATTAGTGCTACAATAGCGTAACCCATAACGGGTTAATCAGAATATTTTATCGGTAGCCGGGTAAATTTCCTCCCTCGGCCTTACGGCTATGCATTATGTGTGGGATGGCTATTTTTCTTCAATTTGTCCAGCTTAATGTTGGTAGCCCCATTTGCAAACCGGCAATTTAGAACCTTAATAAATTAAATATGCATTACCCTGATATTATGACATTTAAATTAATCATTGATTTTATTTTTCACAAATAGCATTGCCAATAATGTTACCAATTATACATTTGCGTATTCATATACCTAATTACATTAATGGCCAGATTGTTCAACATATCAGAAGCTGCAAACATTGCGATACACAGCATGACATTAATTGCTGCCAGTGAAAAAACCCTCAATTCTTTGCAAATATCTAATATGCTGAATTTTTCGAGAAATCATGTTGCCAAAATTTTACAAATTCTCTCGAGATACGGTCTTATATCTTCTAAAAGAGGCCCACAGGGTGGTTTTAAACTTAAAAAGCCTGCTGCAGAAATTTCATTGTACAAAATAATGGAGTTAATTGATGGTAAAATGGAACCTGAACATTGCCGTGGTAATATTGAACTATGTCCGTTTGAAACGTGTATATATGGCATCGAAAGACAAAGGTGGTTCAAAGAATTTGTGGATTATTATTCCAGTTGTACTATAAATGATTTTGTATTAAAAACAAATCCAAATGAAGAGAAGCATAATTAAAATTGATGATGATAAATGTAATGGTTGTGGCTTATGCATCCCCAATTGTCAGGAAGGTGCATTGCAACTTATTGATGGGAAAGCAAGACTGATAAGCGATTTGTTTTGTGATGGGTTAGGTGCTTGCATCGGGCATTGCCCCGAAGGTGCTATCACCATCGAAGAACGTGAAGCCGAACCTTACAACGAAACTCTTGTGATGGAGCAAATGGTAAAGAAGGGTAAAAACACGGTACTTGCACACCTTCACCATCTCAAATCGCATGGTGCTGATGCGTTTCTTAATGAAGCCATTGCCTACATAAAAAAACATAATATTGACCTTGATGTTACAAAAGATGATAACGAAATTGAAACCCAAAATATAGTAGCTAAGGAGATGGCAGCTGCATCATCGGGATGCGATGGCGGATGTCCGGGTTCTGCACCAATGGTTTTTGATATTGATATGGACAAAGTGGATACTGCAGGGAACTCACAAGATAAATTTGATGCTCCTTCCGAGCTTCGTCAATGGCCGGTTCAACTGCATCTTCTCAATCCTGCGGCATCATATTTTTTAAATGCCGATGTGGTGTTGGCAGCAGATTGTGCAGCTTTTGCCATGGGGAATTTCCATAATCATTTTCTTAAAGGAAAAACATTGGCTATAGCCTGCCCAAAACTCGATTCAAATCAAGAATCTTATCTGCAAAAGCTGATCTCGATGATCGATGATTCAAAAGTAAATTCATTTGTCGTGGTAAGAATGCAGGTTCCATGTTGCGGTGGATTAACTCAACTTGTAGAAACAGCCCTCGCCAATGCAAACAGAAAAGTTCCTGTAAAACAAGCGGTGGTAAGCCATAGTGGCGAAGTTTTGAGTGAGGAGTGGATTTAGACTCTTAATTTTAATATTCCCCCCGAAAAGTCGGGGTTGCATTTAGTAAAATACTTTTAATTTGGACTTCACAATTTCTTGGTAATCAACACTAAAGAAATTTCAAA
>JAOZRY010000853.1 GCA_029939965.1 Bacteroidales bacterium
AATTCTTCTAAGTCTCCAGACTATAAAGGTATTGAGTTAAAATCTTTTAGAGATTCGCGAAATAATAGAAAAGGATTGTTTGGGAAAATACCAAATTGGGAATTGAGCAAGTTTAAATCAAGAGTAGAAATTCTTGATAACTTTGGCTATTGGGAAGAAGGTATCTTTCGTTTGTACAATACGATACGAGCAACAGGGAGAAATGCACAAGGTTTAATATTAAGGATTGAAGAAAATAAAGACTGGTTGCTTGAAAATTCAGATAGACAAGAAATTGGAGATTTCCTTGTTTGGGAGTTAGAAACATTAAGAACAGCTTTATTAAAGAAACACAAGGAGACCTTTTGGATTGCGGCAGAGAGTAAGATAATTGGTAATAATGAGCATTTTCTTTTTAAAGAAGTTGAGCATACGAAAAATCCTATGGTCGATAAATTTGAAATGCTTTTTGAAACAGGCGCAATCACAGTTGATTATCCTATAAAACGGATGCCAAATGGACAAGTAAAAGACAAAGGGTGCAATTTCAAATTAAAGTCTAATTGTCTGGATTTACTTTTTCCACCAAGTAAACATTACAAACTGATTGAGTCCTAATATGCCAACGCTTCACATCCATACACATTGCCAAGTCGCTCGAAAAACCCACCACACGAGCCCCTTGTCAAAGAGTATGGCTGCCTCAACGCTTTTTTTGCCGCCCGAATTTTTTTTTTTTAAACATTAGTACTTCGATTGAAAGAAAACTAAACACTACAAATGGTTAAATCCCGCTAATTTCCAAAAACTTCGTTTCTAACCCGGACTCATAAATGATTATGATCAGCCCTGCTCAATCCTCAGCATCCTGCCTTCTTTTACTTCAAACTGTTTTTCGATTTGTTTTTTAATATTGCCGTCAGCAACAATTATGAGGTAATCACCTATTTCAACGGTTTCATCTTCGCCGGGATTTTTAACAAGCGTGTAACCACTTCCCCGTTTTTTAGAAATGCCAAGAAGAATTGCGTTACTATCTTTTTTTAAGGATATAAAAGCATCCATGCAGTTTTTTCCTTGCAATGAGTTTCCTTCGTTTACCTTAAACTCGAACATGTCGAAGGCATCTTTACTTGCTGAGGTGGTGATAAGATCTTCGGTATATTTGGCCACATCGGGTTCGAAAATAAAACTTGCAATGAGTTTGGAGCTTATATCTTTTTCGGGAATTATGTACGTGGCACCGGCACTGTAAAATGTTTCTTTCAATTCGGTGTTGGAGAGATAAACCACCACATTAACACCTTTATAGTTTTTGCGTAGATTGATGAGATACACGAGGGCTTTGGAGTCGTCGGGGAGGTTGATAAACAGGGAAACTGATTTAGTGATATTTGTCTTTTCAAGCGATTCGATGCTGCTTAGTTCACCAAAATTTACAAACACATTTTCGCCATATAATTCGTTAACGAGTTCAACATCATCGCGATTATCGGTGATGATGGCCACTTTTTGATTAGCACGAAAAATTTCATCAGCAATCAGTTTACCGAAATTGTTCCATCCCACTAATATCACGTGATTTTCGAAATCCGTACCAAATAATCCCAATTTTTTCTTTTCCATATATTCCTGAATTTTACTGCTAATTTGTCCGATTACATAACTTAAAACGCCAAGGCTAAAGAAAATTAGAACCAGGCTAATAATTTTCCCCGTTTTAGTTACAGGGTATGCATCGCCATAACCTACGGTGGTGAGGGTAACCATTG
>JAOZRY010000185.1 GCA_029939965.1 Bacteroidales bacterium
GCAGTAAAACTTTTTATTTCCAACATCCAACATCTAAATTCTAACATCTAACATCTAACATCTATCTTCTAACATCCATCTTCTAACATCTATCTTCTAACATCTATCTTCTAACATCTAAATTCCAAAAAGCAATGAACAAAAGTGAAGACATAAAAAAAATCGTACAAGAAAAATACGCAAAAATAGTTTCGGATGATATGGGTTGCTGCTGTTGTTGTGGCGATCAGGATGAAACAAAGGATTACACCATTTTTAGCGAAAGTTACGACAACGTAAAAGGCTATAATAAAGAGGCCGACATGAATTTGGGATGCGGTTTACCTACTGAATTTGCCGGCATCAAACAAGGCGATCATGTTTTGGATTTAGGCTCAGGTGCAGGCAACGATTGTTTTGTAGCAAGAGCCGAAACCGGTGAAACCGGACAGGTTACAGGTCTTGATTTTACACCCGAAATGGTAGCCAAAGCAAAACTTAATACCCGCAATATGGGTTTTAAAAACGTTGAGTTCGTTCTGGGCGATATCGAAAATATTCCGCTGGAAGCAAATACACAGGATGTGGTGATTTCCAATTGTGTGCTCAATCTGGTTCCTGATAAACAAAAAGCTTTTAGTGAAATTTTTCGTGTGCTAAAGCCCGGTGGTCATTTCTGTATTTCTGATGTTGTTACTATTGGGGATTTGCCAAAAGAACTTAAACATGACGCTGAGTTGTATGCAGGTTGTGTTTCGGGTGCAATCCAAAAAGAGGCCTATCTCGCCATCGTTAAAGCAGTCGGATTTACAGGTATCGAAATTAAAAAGGATAAAGAAGTAGTATTGCCCGATGAAATGCTTTCCAAATATTTTGATGCAAAAGAGTCGGGGAACTTTAAAAAAACTGCAATTGGAATATTTAGTATAACTGTAACGGCCAATAAAATTTGAAGAACTATCTAAATTTCATAACATAAAATAAGCCTGCGGTGTAAATTACCTAATCTGGGCAAGCCACAAAAGAGATTGGTTGATCTATAAATTATTTACTGATTTTGAAGGTTTTTTTTTGGGCGGCCACGGGCTTTCCGTTTGTAGTTGCCTTGTGCCCGCTGTATTTTTGTAAGCCGTACGTGGGCTTCCTTCGTCAGCCTACGCCGGCCAACAAAAATATCAGCGGCCACTTCAGCAAGCTACCACTCCAATCCCTGCCGCAGAGCATTACACGGCAACGAGATTGAGTAAGTTTGGTCATCAATCTTTTCCCAATCTTTATCAGGTTATGCAATATCTTGCCAAAAACAACAAGAATATTAGAAATAAGAGCCTAACAAATGCAGGCTTTCAAATAACAACGGAATCGTTAAAGGCAGAAGGCTCAGGAATTTTATATCCTTGTGCTTTCATTCCTTCGATATGCAGTTCTATAGCGTCTTTAATATTTATTTTCGCTTCTTTTAAAGTATCTCCAATCGATACACATCCCGGTAAATCCGGCACAAAGACTCCAAAATGACCTCGTGCATTTTTTTTAAAAATTATTAAAAATTCCATATCATAATTATTTCAATCCGGCTTATTTTAAAATGCTATTCTCTAAACCTTGTGGCAAATCATCTGATAATCTATGAACAGGAATGGTTATCAGTCCTCGTTTTATTGTATGTTTATATTGTTTATGGATTCCTTATTGGCGAACAACATACCAACCCTCAGCTTCAATTAGTTTAATTATTTCTTTAACTTTCATAAAAATAATTGGCATCTTTCATAAGGGGCGAAAATTAGTTTACACTTTTACAAAATTTTAAACAAACCTTATTTTTCTGCTTTAAACCTTAGTAGAATGAAATTACAACCATCTCCCCAAAACCTTATTACCTTATTCTCAGTCACATAATAAGGTAATAAGGTTGAGTTGAGTAATTAATTAATTCCTCTACTAAGGTTAAAAATAATAAAAATAAGGTTTTCTTACACACACAAAATGTAAACCGAGAAATGAAAGATTCCAAATAATTAATACAAATTTGGACATTTTTCATTTATTGGTTGACACTTTTGGTAGAATAATATTTCTTACAAAGACTACACAGTGTCTGTATATAAAGTCGGTGTTTGGATCAGACTCATCAAACCAGGCGGTTTTACCCTCCTTCGGAAAACAGATGTTGCGGACATACCGACAGGAAAACTATTAAATTACAAGTCGAGTGCTTATTTACCTTCGTTTGTTAATTCTCTTTTGTCAAGAACCGCTTCCTTAAATAATTTGCGTTCTTCTTTACTTAATTTGAATATTTCATTTTTCCCTTTGTTCTTTATATATGCTACACCTATCTCGAACATTTTAAGGGGGATTATACTTTCCTCATATTCGGCGAGTATTTTATTTAGATTTTTCTCAATATTTTGCAATCTTTCTGTTTCATATTCCTCAATATTTATCAGGATAAAAAACAAGGATTCAGACAGTGATTTCCAAAGTAGTTTTCCCCTTTTCGCTTTAAAGATCAATTTAATCAGAAAATTAAAATACGAATAAATAAAAGCATCTGAACCAAACCTGAAAAGGTTATAGAAGATGTCTTCAGATAAAGTATTGGTGAGTAAATCATTATCCACCTTTTTAATCAGGTTGGTAACCATTTCTTTACTTTTGTTTGGATCGTTAGCCCTGATATAGACCCCCAGCAAACTAAAGGCTGTATTCATGTTATCAGGCTTAAGATTAAGCCCTGCATTAAAGGCTTCAATGGCACTATCAATTTCTGAAGCTTTTAAAAAGGCCAAGCCTAAATTATATAAAGCCTTATCATTTTTCGGGTTAAGATCAATGGCCTTTTGATAGTTCTCTATTGCTTCTTCGGTTTTACTCATGTCATCAAAAGCATTTCCCAAATTAACAAAAGCCGTATCATCTTTCGGGTTAAGATCAATGGCCTTTTGATAGTTCTCAATTGCTTCTTTGTAATTACCCATGTTGTCAAAAGCAAGTCCTAAATTATAAAAAGCCTTATCTTTTTTCGGGTTAGGATCAATGGTTTTTTGATAGTTCTCAATTGCTTCTTCGGATTTACTCACCTCATCAAAAGCAACTCCCAAATTATAAGAAGCCTTATCTTTTTTCGGGTTAAGATCAATGGTTTTTTGATAGTTCTCAATTGCTTCTTCGTATTTACCCACCTCATCAAAAGCAACTCCCAAATTATTATAAGCTATATCATCTTCATGGTTAAGATCAATCACTTTTTGATAATTCTTAATTGCTTCTTCGTATTTACCCATGTAATAAAATGCAATGCCCATATTATTAAAAGCCTTATCATTTTTTGGATTAAGATCAACTACCTTTTGAAAGCTCTTAATTGCTTCATTATATTTATTGTTATCCAGTAATTCAATCCCTTTTATAAAATCTTTATATGTCAGATCTATTTGTTTAAGAGTTCCCTTGTCGGAAGTTTGGATTATGCTATCTAATTCAGTAACATTTTCGATTTCATCAAAAACCGGGTGGGCAAACGACATTTTCTCCTGTTCGGGCTTACTTAAAGCAAGGTGGTACATCCGGGCTTCATTTTCGTATTTATTTTTTATTTCATCATCCTGAAACTTCGCCCCATACCTATACTTAATGTACTTCTTCTTTATAAGTTGCTTGTCGTAATAGGCACTTAAATAGTCAACAAATAACTTAGAGATGTCATCGGGATTATCACTAATTTCAAAACAAATACGCATTAAAGGTTCTTTCAACTCATAATACACATCTTTGCCCGACTTAGTCTTATCTATCATTCCACGGTCGAAAAGCAAGGAAAGCTGTTTGCTTATAACATTGGGTTCGATAAAACATGCAATGGCAATTTCTTTGCCCCCAATAGCCCTGCGGTTGAGGCTCAGGTGTTTTACAATTTTTTGTTGCTGTGGTGGCAGTACATTAATAAACTGTTCATAATACGGTTTCAGGTCGTTCATTACCTTTATAAAAATACCCGAAAGCTCAGATTTAAAATCAGCTTTAAGAAAAGAGTAAAAAGTAACAAGTAAGCGATGATTTCCTTCGGTAAGTTCGTAAATGGCTTTAAGTTTACCCACGAATTCTTGTTTGCCTATTTCTTTCACCAGTTCTTCTCTACCCTCCATTATTGCTACTGCTCTCAAGAATTTAACAGTTTCGTTAAAGTCTAATTTTTGAAGCTGAAAAATATTGAAAAAATTGTAAAACGGACTTTTGCTGTCTTGTAGGTTTGCAATGAGGTTTTGGCTGGTAGCTATAATGCTCAGGTTGTTGTACTGATGGATAAAATCGCGAAGGCTTCTTTGTCCTTTTATTCCAAGTGAAGCTAAGATTTTATCGAAGTTTTCGATTAAAAGTAGCACTATTCGCTTTTTCACAAAATTCAATATTATGTTTTTAACAAAAACCGCTCTTTTGTTAATGTCTTTAATTAAAGAGGCTTCAATAATCTGATCTTCCAAAATCTCGCTGCCTTCTACGCGATACCTTACAAAAGACCTTATCATGCTTACCATTAGATCAGTAAAATTGTTAATTCCAACTTCATCTTCAGACATATATGCAATTACCAATTTATCAGATATATTTCTGTTGTTTTTTAATCGGTGATACAAAACCTTGATAATATGTGTTTTGCCACTCCCTCTGGGCGCAATAATAAGTGATTGACAGGTTGTTAATTTTTCTGTTTTAATTGTGCAGTTTTTCTCAATTTCATCAACCGTCTGTTTTCTTTCTGTTAATGTTTTTTCGAGAATCTCAGGCTTAACGCTTTTTGCCCCAAAAGTTAAAAGTGAGTTTGTCATGTCAGTTTTTTTAAAATGCTTTATTTATTCTCCACCACTGTTTTAATAGTGAGTTTTTAAAATCATAGGCTCTTTCGGCTGCTTTAATAAAACGGAAAAGGTATCCATCGTTTTTAAGCCGCTCTATTTCTTCGTTAATTTCGAGCCTGTTTGTTGCGGTTGTAATTGTAAATAAATTGTTGGCAATTTCTGTTTCGCTTGCACCGTTTGCACTTTTACTGATAAAGTTTAAAATATAAACAGATATTTCTGTGTTTGGGTAATAATCTCCTATCCTGTCGTAGAAATGCCTAATGCTCTCCTTGCCCTTTGTGTCGTTTAGTATTTCGTTAAACGCATTATCTACCCCTTGCTGATTAGAGTTTCCTGACTTGGAAAGTTTGTCAAAAACTACATCAATAAAATATGGGATATGGTCTGCTTTTTCACAAATCTGTTCAATTAATTTATCAGATAAATTCAACTCGCAACCAAGGTTTAGGCACTTTCCAAAGTATTTTGAATTGTCATAAGTAAAAGGCTGGAGTTCGTGTTTGTACATATGATTTAATGGATCACCGATATTATGTCCCTCTCCTTTAATTTTGTCCAGCACTAAATCAATACCTATCGAACCGCAATACACAAATCTAATGTTTCCGTACTCTTTTAGGTAGGCAATATTCCTTAAAAACCCTATTACCACCGAAGCTTCATTATTGCTTATCTCATCCAAAAAAATAGAGAACTCATCTAAAATGATTATAATTTTTTTGCCTTTATGCTTTTCAGTAAGCTTCGACAACAAGTAATTCAATTGCTTTTGCCAGGTGTATTCGAGCTTTTTTAGTTTCACTCCTTGTACCTCATCAATAACTTCTGTAGCCTTATTATAGAAATTTTCCAAATTTTTAAATAACCCTTCATCAATCAGACCCAACTCTTTAACTCTGTCTAATAAACCTGCCGCCAAATGTTCTGGAGAAGAAATGCCTTCAACTGGTTTATAAATGGTTATGAAGCCTTTTTTACTTTCTGCCTCCATCTTCCTTAAAATAGAACTTTTGCCAAACCGTCTTTCAGCAAAAAGTGCAATTCCCTGTTTTTCAAGGATGTCCCAAAATAAATTAATTTCTTCATCGCGACCAACAATATCATTTGGTGTAACGGCTCCACCAGTACTTGGGGTAATTGAAATAATTTCTTTCATAATAGAATGTTTTCGCAAAGATAATATATTTTTACGTACGACAATAACAACGTGCGTTAATATTGTCGCACGTAAAAATTGAACGCCAAAAAATTAGTGTACAAAGAACGCACTTTAGCATATCCAAATATGCTCACTTCAATTGAAAAGTTTATCAGTATTTTGATTCTTGCATACCATCTCTGGCACTCAATTGAGTTTTTGAGGTAGCCTACTTACTCTTAAAAGTACGGTGAATTTTCTACCGTGAAAATCCGTAATTGATATTTATCAATAATCGGTTGATTTGAATTGCTGCTAAACATGACGAAACCCATTATGTAAAGAATCCATATTATTATATTTTTGCAAAAAAATTTACAATTATGAAAAAGATAGCACAAA
>JAOZRY010000854.1 GCA_029939965.1 Bacteroidales bacterium
AAAATCACAAAGCAAGCCCCAACAGTAAATAATATTTCTCTTGCAAATTTTCGTTCAAACGAGACAACTAATTGTTTTTGATCAAAAATATGCACTAACAGCGTTGATGGAACAATAAAATCAAAAAAAACATTCAATTTGGGCTATTTCCACCCAAATTGAATGAATTTTTCAACAATTGTATCAATTGGTTCAATATTTATCAGCCTCTTTAGATTGTAAACCGTCGTGTATAAATTCATTTCTGTTGCAACTTTTTGTCTGCCTCTGAGTTTTATTGGGATTTTCCCCATCAAACACTTTATCGTGCCATAAGGATGCTCTACTATTGATTTTCGCAGTTGTCCTACTAGTTTTCCCATGGGCGAAGAAAGCTTTTTTTTGTAGTCCTTAATATATTTAGAAGTTTTTAAACTATGTATTTTTCTGTTTCCCTTTGATTTAACACATTTGTCGTATAGTGGACATCCTGTGCATTCACTACACTCATAATGTTTATGAATTCTACCTTTTTTATCCGTATTGCTTCTTTTCAAAACCAACACTTTTCCAGCTGGACACAAATATATATCCTTTTCTTCGTTATAAGTAAAACCTTTTTTGATTAGTGTACTTTTTTGATTTGGTACCATTACATATACATCTATGCCTTTGTCTTCAACATTCTCAATTTGTGACGTATTGTAATATCCTTTGTCTGCAAACATTTCTTTTGGGGTTTCACCATATTCTTCGATCAATGTATCCGCAATCTTTTCAATTTGCTGAGTGTCATTTGTGTCTGTTGTTGTTTCACAAGAACTTATAAAATGATTTTTTGCATCCACTGAAGTCTGTGCATTATAACATGGAAATTTACCGTCACTGGACTTCATCAGTTTGGCTTCAGGATCAGTTGTCGATATTCTTTTTTCCCCTGTTTTTTCCATTTCGTCTTTTAAATTTTGATATTTTTCTAACTCAGATTCTAAGTTCTGAATTTTTTCTATGATTTCCATCTCGCCGAGTATGTCCTTCTCGGGATACCCCTCTTCATGTACGTCGCTACGATTATCTTCTATTTCTAATTGCTTAAAATAGCCACTGATTTCTGCGTTTATGTTCTCGATTTTCTTTTCTATATGGTCAAATTGCAACATACCACGTTTTGCATTTGCCTTAACTTTTGTTCCGTCACATACTTCTCGCTTGAAATCAATGTATTCATTACTACGAAGAAATTTTCTAAACTGTTTTGTTAGTTTTAAAATATGGTCACCATGCAATTTTCTGTAGTCTGCAATAATCCAATATTTCGGGTGCAGATCGCCTAAAAGCCAGATCAGCTCAATATTTCTGTTAGCTTCTTGTTCTAATTTCCTAGAACTACTTATGCTGTTAAAGTATCCATAAACAAAAAGTTTAAGCATTGTAGCTGTTAAATATGATGGTCTACCAAAATCACTTTCGAGAGTTCTTTTGAAATCTTCAGGATTAACAGCTATTAGCCTTTCTACTAATAGATCAATTATTCGAACAGGATTGTCTGCTGAAATCATATCTTCATAACATCCTAAGAACATTATCTGATTTCGATCTTTAGGTATAATAAATGGCATCTGTCTTTATGAATTTGTGAACAATTAGTTTATACAAATATAACAATTAGTTATCACAAATACAAGTTAAATATTATATATTTCAATCATTTACAACTATTTTCAGTGTTTTTAATAAAATATTTGGGTGCTTGTTTTCACACAGCCTCT
>JAOZRY010000855.1 GCA_029939965.1 Bacteroidales bacterium
TAAAAAGAGTTTCGCAGCAAGTAAAACATCCTGATCGTCATCAACAATTAAAATTCTGGCTTCTGCTTTTTCCATATTCATAAATATTTTTAGCTTAGTTCTTTAAAACGGTTAAAAGTATGCGATTCTCATACAGGTAAAGGTATTTGTTATAATATGTAAGTCATACGGTTATGATGGTATCTTTAATCATTACCCTGTAAAATGAGAACTTTGATTATGTTAACGAACTAAATTTTGCGCTAAAATATAAAGAATGTACGTATGTGTACAAAAAATTGAACGAATTTGAACAATACAATTTGTTACAGGCAATTGTTCTCATACTATGTTTTGCTTTTCAAGGCTTTATGATTAATGGTACAGTATTCGCTAAGGCCGCCAATTGTAAAATGAAATGTTATGGATAGAATCATTAAGAAAAAGAAATGGACTGTTAAGAAAATTTTGACAATTGTTTTTTCGGTGGGGTTTGGGCTATTCATTTTTTATCTTCTTTTTTTTAGAGATAAGCAAAGTAAACTTTATGTAAACAAGGATCAGTTGGCTATTGCTGAGGTAAAACGTAATCGTTTTCAGGAGTTTATACCGGTTGATGCTGTTGTATATCCCAGAACAACAATTTACATCGATGCCGTACAGGGTGGGAGTGTTGAGCGGGTTTTTGTTGAGGACGGTGCAATACTTAAAAAGAGTGATACAATACTCAAATTGGTAAATCCCGACATGGAATTGAGATACATGGATCAGGAGACCCGTATGTACGATGCTATCAACAATCTTCAAAATTCAAAAGTAAATCTGGAAAGAAGCCAGTTTATACGGCTGCTCGAAATTGTAAGTCTCGAATCGGAGATTGACAGGGTGGATATTGATTTTAATCGTAAACAAAAACTCTACAAAGAGTCGTTGATTTCGGACATGGAATATGAAGATGCAAACCGCGATTATAAACTTACGATGAGGCAACTCGAAATTTCGCTCGATCTTCAGCGTCTCGATTCGGTTTCGATGGTTAACCAAACCAATCAAATCAATAATTCGATCGAACGTATGAAAAATAATTTGGCATTGCTCAACAAGAATCTTCAAAACTTATTCATCAAGTCGCCGGCAAATGGCAAGTTATCCTCATTTAGTGTAGAGATAGGCGAAACTAAATCGGCTGGCGAACATCTGGGGCAAATCGACATTATGAAAGATGGTTTTAAGTTATGCGCTCCTATCGATGAACGGTACATTTCTACGGTTCATCATGATCAGGAAGCAGAATTCGACTTTGCCGGAAAAACCTATCAGCTTGGTATTGGAAAAATATACACAGATGTTACTAATGGTTCTTTTCAGGTTGATTTGTATTTTATAGGCGAAGAGCCTACCGGAATTAAACGCGGACAAACCGTTCAGTTGCGGTTGCAATTTAGCAGTCCGCGCGATGCTACAATTGTTAAACGTGGGGGCTTTTTTCAGGAAACCGGCGGTAACTGGATTTATATTGTAGATGTTTCGGGCGAATTTGCTACCAAACGGATTATTAGGCTTGGGAGGCAAAACACAAATTATTATGAGGTTCTCGAAGGTCTCGATCCAGGCGAAAATGTGATTATTTCATCTTATGATGCTTTTGGTGGGAAAGATAAGCTGGTGTTTAGATAGTCTCTGGCAATAAAATCGGTGTTTGGTTCAGAATGTTCGAGTTCGAGACCCGGCGAAGTCTTTAAAACCAGGAGTTTACTTTTGTAAATG
>JAOZRY010000856.1 GCA_029939965.1 Bacteroidales bacterium
CAGCTTCAATTAAAACTAACGCAAACCTTATTATCACAAATAATCTTAAAGATTTTCCCAAAGAATACCTTGCCAGTTTTGGTCTTAAAGCAAAAAGTCCAGACGACTTCTTCACAGATATTATTGACATAAACCAAGAATTATCAGTACACGCATTTAGAAAACTTGTTTTGAACAAGAAAAATCCGCCTTACGATGAATATGACGTACTTGAGATATTTAGAAATAATGGATTAAAATTTACTGCTGATTATATACATTCTCTAATTTGAGAACAAAGCGCGAAAGTCTAACACGCTATATTTCATAGCGAGTAAATCGTAAACTTTTATGATTATGGGGAAAAAAATTAGTACCTGCGTTAGCAGATAAATTATGACAGATGAATCCGCCACGAAAACATATAGCCACACATTTTTAAAAAAAATCGAAATAATTAAAAATCAATCTCCTTCATTCATTTTTTTTGATCCTTTTTGAAAAATACCTAAAATCAGATTAATTTTCTGACACATCAAATTTTTATTTCTATTTTAGCAGATCAAAAATTAACAAACCAAAACACACAATAATAATGGATATAAATTGGAAAGACTTGCCATTTGGCTATTTTAAAACTGACTACAATGTTCGCTGTTATCATCGCGATGGCAAGTGGGGCGAACTGGAAATTTCATCATCAGAACACATCAATATTCACATGGCTGCCACCGCTTTACATTATGGGCAGGAAGCTTTCGAGGGCATGAAAGCTTTCAGAGGAAAAGATGGAAAAATACGCCTATTCAGATGGGAAGAGAACGCAAAGCGTATCAGACGATCGGGGCGCGGAGTTATGATGGCTGAAGTAACCGATGAGCTTTTTATTGAGGCAATAACTAAAGTTGTAAAGCTTAACGAAAAATATGTACCGCCTTACGGACTGGGAGCCTCGTTGTACATACGCCCATTGTTGATTGGCTCAGGCCCCGAAGTTGGCGTTAAGCCTTCGAGCGAATATTTATTCATGGTATTTGTCGGCCCCGTAGGCCCATACTTCAAAGAAGGTTTTAATCCCGTTGAATTGCAGATAATCAGCGATTATGATCGCGCATCGCCCAATGGCACAGGGCACATTAAAGTTGGAGGCAATTATGCTGCAAGTTTAATTGCACTCGATCGTGGCAAAAAAGAGGGTTTTGCCTCTGTAATTTTCCGTAGCGCAGCCGATAAAGATTACATTGATGAAGCCGGACCTGCAAATTTCTTTGGCATAAAAGGCAATACATACATCACTCCCGATTCTGATTCTATCCTGCCATCCATTACCAATATGAGCCTTAGGAGGCTTGCAAGAGATATGGGTATGAAAGTAGAAAAACGCCCGGTTACTATTGATGAAATTGTTGATTTTGATGAAGTTGGGGCATGTGGTACTGCAGCCGTAATTTCGCCCATTAAAAAGATCGTGTGCCGCGACACAGGTAAAGTTTTTGAATATTGTAAAGACGGAAAGGCCGGTCCGATTAGCACAAAACTTTACAACGCACTTAAAGATATTCAAGAAGGTGCTGCCGATGATCCTTATGGCTGGAACACCATTGTAGAGTAATTTAATTATTATTCAAAATACAAAGCCATGCACTGTTTGCATGGCTTTTTTTTCGATCCTGTTTGGATACAAGATGCTAATTCAATTTATGATTTATTATTTATGATTTATTATTGAAACCGCAAGCGGGAAATAAACATCGTTAACATGTTA
>JAOZRY010000857.1 GCA_029939965.1 Bacteroidales bacterium
GGCATTTTCCTGTTTTTTTTGTATACTGTTTAAGCAATATGCGTTATCTTTATTGTGTATTAAACAAACCCTAATATTATGGATGCTTATAAATATTTTCTTCGTATAATTCCTCTTTAAAAAGGAAATATGATTCATTGAGGGATTTCTATTTCAACGGACATAAAGCTGATATGGTAGCAAAGAAATATAGCTACACTCTTTCTTCCTTTTATTCAATTACCAAAGAATTTAGAAACCACCTCAAAACTGAAAATGGTGATGGCGATCGTTTTTTTTTCAAGGAAACATCTTTAGGTAGAAAACCGATGGAAAATGTACATGGGCTAAATGATTTAATCATTAGCCTGCGAAAACAAAATTTTTCATCAGAAGATATTGTTACGATAGCCAATAGCAAAGGTTTTAATATTTCTTATGGATATGTTTATCAATTACTTAAAAATGATGGTTTTAAGAGTCTGCCAAGACGTAATAGTGAATTCAAATCCAAGCAAACAATGAATAAGCTCGAAGCACCAAAAGCCAGTATGCTTAAATTTAAAGATGAAAATTTCAGCACCTCAACCATCGGTTTATTATGCTTTTTGCCAACCATCATGAAATATGGGATTGATACTATTATTTCCGAATCTGCTTATCCGAGCACTAAAACAATAAATAAACACCCATCCATTATGTCGTTTCTTGCCCTAAAACTTATTGGCACCAGGCGTTATGGTACCGATGACTTATGGTGTATGGATCGTGGGAGTGGTTTGTTTGCCGGGCTCAATGTTTTGCCCAAAGCCGCATGGTTCAGTTCATATTCGCATAGGGTAACACGAGAGATGAATTTCTCATTCTTGCGATCACTACACTCAATTTGGGTGAAACATAACCTACTTTCCGATACCTCAAACCTCGACTTTACAACAATTCCATATTGGGGCGATGATGCTCACTTGGAAAATAACTGGTCGGGAAAAAGGAACAAGGCTCTTTCAAGTATGTTGGCTGTTCTTGCTCAAGACCCCGATACCGGGATAATTGATTATGGGAATACAAATGTGATGCATAAAAATGAAAGTAATGTCGTTTTGGAATATCTTGATTTTTACAGGCATGACGGGCAGGGTGGAGAGTTGAAATATCTTGTGTTCGACAGTCGCTTTACCAATTACGAAAATCTTGCGAAATTAAACCAGAAAGGAGTAAAGTTTTTAACTATAAGAAGAAGGGGCAAAAACATCGTTCAGGAAATCAGACAAGTTGCCATAACCGGAAATGGTAAAGTAAAACCGGCCTTGATCATAACCAATGATTTTGATATTAGCATAGAAACAGTAGTAAGAAAATATGCCCGCAGATGGCTTGTTGAGAAAGAAATATCAGAACAAATAGAATTTTTTCATTTAAACAAGGTCTCATCATCAATGGTAATAAAAGTTGATTTTGACCTTACAATGACAATCCTTGCACACAACATTTACCGGCTATTTGCCTTGGAACTCGAACGCTATGAGCCAATGACGGATATGAAAATATATGAAAACTTTATTGCCAACACTGGCATGGTCAAAATCAAAGACAATAGCATTTCAATAGAAATGAAAAAGAAAAGGAATCTGCCTCTATTGTTAGAAGCTATGAACCGATACAAAGGCTCAGAATATAAACGGCTAAACAATATGCACATCAATTATATTAGTGCTGCTTCATCCTGATTATTTAGGGTAGAAATTATACATGAAAATCGGT
>JAOZRY010000858.1 GCA_029939965.1 Bacteroidales bacterium
AACATTCTGAGCCGGCAAATTCTTTGTTTCTAAATGCAGCTCCGGGAATTACGCCCATATCAATCAAATCGGTTACCTGATCCAATACTGGGATTTTATTTGCCTCAAGGCTGATTGTAACATTACTGGCTTTTGCCATTTTAAGCCCATGTCCGGCCAAGCCAAAACCTGTAACATCGGTAGCACATTTAACCCCGTATTTTTGCATTATCTCAGCTCCGGCTTTGTTGAGCAATTTCATGGTATCGATGGCACTTTTGTAAATCGCATCGGGGATCAACCCGTTTTTCCATGCCGAAATTATTACACCTGTACCAATGGGTTTTGTAAGAATCAGTACATCGCCGGGCTTGGCGGCATCGTTGGTGATAATTTTTTCGGGATGAACAAATCCGGTTACTGCTAAACCGTAAACAGGAATTTCGTTAGTAATGGTATGTCCTCCCATCATTACACCGCCCGATTCCGAAACTTTTTCCTGCCCGCCTCTCAAAATATCTTTCAGAATAGATAACGGTTGATTTTCGGGGAATAAAACCAGATTCATTGCTGATATTACCTGTCCGCCCATAGCGTAAATATCACTAAGTGCATTAGCCGCCGCCGCCATTCCGAAATCGAAAGGATCGGAACAAACAGGCGGAAAAAAATCGGTGGTTTGGATTAGTGCATAATCATCACTAATTTTAAACACGCCACCATCATCATGGGTTTCGATATCTACAAGCAGGTTGGGATGTTCAATTTTTGGTAAACCAGATAACGCTTTTTCCAAATCGGAGGCAGAAAGTTTTGCAGAGCATCCTCCCTGCTCAACAAGTTTTAACAGATCGATCATAAGTTTAAAAATTAAGAACTTTTTGAGCATCCTTCATGCTTTGAAGAATGTCGAGCATATTCGAAATTCTTCCAACAGCGAGATCATCCATCTTGCCAAAATAATCGAGACAAGTACCACACACAATAATATCAACCCCGTTTTTCTGCAGCTCAGTTAAATCATCCAAAACCAACGAACCTTTTACAACAAGGTTAATTCCGGAGTTTAAAAAGATAATTTTTTTTGGCAGAAGTTCCATCGACTTCAGGGTGTTGATCATTGCTCCGGCAAGAGCCTCTCCAAGTTCATCCGAACCTTCGCCCAACCGATCTTTTGCCATTAATACCACATAATCTCCGGCAGGCTTTTCGGCAGGCTTTTCGTTAATGGAGCAATAAACTGTTTCATCTACATTTTCAAGGGTTTTGCCGCTATAGTTTACCAATATTTCTATGGTATCTCCAATTTTATTTTCAGTAAATTTTATCTCGTTATCAAATAAAAAATGTGTAACATTCTTAGCCGATGTTGTATTGTCGATTAATATTTTAAGGGTTTCCTGTGCCCCAATCTCTTTAAGTGCCTTTTTAGTTTCGATAAGTGGCATTGGGCATTGCCTGCCCTTTACATCAATAATTTTCATTCGTTATCCTGATAAGTTAAAAAAAGTCGTTTTTAATAATTTTGCAAATAAACAACTTTCTGATTACAACAATTCTTTATGGATGTATAAGATAAAAAAATTTACTATCGCGTTTCGCGAATCGCGAATGCCTTATCGGGATAATATAGGGCTTGCTGAAAAACTATAAAATAAATCATATTGGATTGATATTTAGCAATATGCCGGTTATTCAGCAGCCCCTAGGTAGTTTAATTGTTTGTATTTTTTGTGTTGACATTATTCTTACAATATTTTT
>JAOZRY010000186.1 GCA_029939965.1 Bacteroidales bacterium
ATGTAAAAACTGGACAAATGGTGTTCGTTTACGTACATACTGTGAAACATACTTTTTGTAACACCTTGTATTTGATGTTTTTTAAATTTGGTACGATTTTTTGATTTACTATAATTCATCTAAAACATTAGAATTATGAAAACACTTTATCTTACTGTCCTTTTTTTATTGAGCTTTGCCCTGATATCCTCTGCCCAAACTTTTTCGCCATTAAAAACGGCAAAACAACAAAACCTAAAAAATATTGGCGATATGCAGATTGCTTTTGAAGAGTGGTCGGTTTCGCAAAAACCATTAACAATAAAAGGAAACAAACCATTTCACAGGTGGATGTGGTTTAACCAAATGCGTTTTTCTGATGATCCCCGAAAGGTTGAACTCGAATATTTGAAAACCGGTCAAAACATCAGCAACCAAAAAACCGTTGATCCATCCTTTAAATTGAATGCCTGGATTCCGGCCGGACCTGTGGATCTTGTTCCTTCCACATCCGAAAGCCCCATCCACGACCTTGGCCGACTGAATTGTATAGCCTTCCACCCCACCGATGTAAATACTTTTTGGGTTGGTGCTCCGCAAGGCGGGATTTGGAAAACTGTTGATGGCGGACAAAATTACATGCCTCTTGGCGATAACCTCCCTTCAATGCGAATTTCTGATATTGCAGTTGATCATTCCAATCCTGATGTAATGTATATCTGCCTGGGCGATTACGGTTATATGGGGTTTTTTAGTTACTATGTAGCCCGCTCTACACATTACGGTTTGGGAGTTTATAAAACTGTTGATGGCGGTGAAACATGGAATCCTACAGCCCTCACCTTTATAATTGAAGATGGAATGGAATCGTTGATGCGAAGGGTGTTTATCAACCCCGAAAACACCCTTGAACTTGTAGCTGCAGGTGTTTCAGGAATATATAAGTCGCAGGATGGCGGCGATAATTGGATTTTGATAAATAGTAGTTTTATTTGGGATTTTGAACAAGACCCGGCAAATTACCAAGTTATATATGCAACTAAATGGGAATATTCTAATGGAATATCCGGTATATTAAAATCTACTGACTTTGGTCAAACATGGGATTTTCTTGATACAGGAATTCCACAAACAGATACTGTTTTGAGAATAGAAGTAACCGTAGCACCTTCTGATAATAATTATGTGTATGCTGCATGTGGGGGTTTCGATGATGCCTTTTATGCTTTTTATCGCTCTACTGATGGTGGACAAAGTTGGATAAAAACGGCTGATAGCAGCGAGGTGAATATTTTTGGACAAACCAATGGAGCACCCGATAATAAGCTGGCACAATCGAGTTATGATCTTTGGGTAATGGTGGATGAATACAACCCCGAAGTGGTTTATACCGGAGCCATGAATATTTGGGGATCCTCTGATGGTGGCGAAAATTGGGATCCATGTTCGTTTGGTTTAGATTATTTTGGTGAGAGTATCCATTTCGATCATCATGATGTGCGTAAGAATCCGCTGGATAACAAACTCTATTTTTGTTGTGATGGAGGTCTCTTTAGAACTGACAGCCTGGTGATTGGAAACATTCAGCAATTTGATTCCTGCTGGTCGGGCAATTATCTGTATCCCGAATGTTTTCAGTTTGAAACCGAATGGGAGAATCTGAGTGCCGGGCTTGTTATCACTGAGTTTTACAGGCTTGGTTTAAGCTATAATAATCCCGGATATGTTATTGCCGGAAGTCAGGATAATTGTATATATTTTAAAAATGATGCTGATGACTGGGTTAATCTAACACAAGGTGATGGAATGGAGAGCATGCTCCACCCCGATGACCCAAATATATTATATGCATCCAATCAGTTTGGAGTATTATATAAATCGGTTGATGGCGGGGTAAATATGTCGGGTTACCCGATTACCTATCCAATTATCGGACAGGAAGGACTTGGTGTTTGGGTTACTCCTTTTCAAATGGATCAACAGACTCCCGAAACAATATATGCCGGATTTCGTAATGTTTGGCAATCGATTAACAGCGGAACAAGCTGGACAAAAATTTCGGATTTTAGCAATATGCCGGGTTATAATTTACCTAAACCTGTTTGGGATATGGCTTTGTGTACCGATAATCCTGAAGTAATATATGTGAGCAAACAACCCTGGCCTGCGGCATCGCTTGGTTTTCCGGGTGAGCTTTGGCGTACAACAAATGGTGGGCAAGTGTGGGAGAATATTACACCAAACGTTTTTTCTAATTTGCAAAACTACATCAACGACATAGCGGTAAGCGAAAACCCAAACAAAGCCTATATTGTAGCCACCGGATTTGAGGCCGGAAAAAAAGTGTTTGAAACAAATGATGGAGGCCAAAGTTGGGCTAATATTTCCGGCAGTCTTCCCAATATAGCCGTTACATCAATTGTTCATCAGCAAGCAAGCGCATCCAACGATCTTTATATTGGTACTGACCTTGGTGTGTTTTACAAAAATGATGAATTGCCCGATTGGGAACTTTTTAGCGATAACCTGCCTAATGTTATTGTAAATGAACTTGAGATAGACTATAACGAAAGTAAACTATATGCTGCTACCTATGGCCGGGGAATTTGGTTTGCCAATCTTTTAAATCCAATTACCGGGATTGATGATCAAAACTCCTGGGTATCAACAATGGAAGTGAGTTTGTTACCAAATCCATGTACTGATTATTTCGTGCTGAATTTCCAAAACAAAATTACTGAGGAAATAGAAATGGAAATTATCGACATTCTTGGAAATATTAAAAGCAAAGAGGTAATTAATGCAAATAACTATTCCAAAGGGAAACAATTTGATATAAGGGATTTCCCGGCAGGACTGTACTTTTTACGGTTATCGGCTGCAAACCAATCTAAAGTTTGCCGGTTTGTAAAAAGATAAGCGAAAAAGAGCGGACTGCAACAAGTAATCAACGACCTTATAACAATGGGGGTTTATGAAAACAAAAGCTCTATATTCCGGCTTCTTTCTTAATTTGTTGAACCCATTTTTCAATGCGTTCATCGGTAAGATCATCCTGTTGGTCTTCGTCTAAGGCCAATCCTATAAATTTATTTTCTTCCACCGAATCAGACCCGGTATAACTATATCCATCAACAGGCCATCTGCCAACAAGTTTCCCACCTGATTTATCAAATTCATCTCTAATAATTTTCATACCATCAACAAAATGATCGGGGTACAAAACCTGGTCACCTAATCCGAAAATTGCAACAGGCTTGTTATTAATTGTTGATTCATTAAATTTCGAAAAGAACTCGAACCAAATATTATTATCGCTGGCTTTTTCCCAAACATCGGCCCCCACCGTCGAACCGCCTACAATAATCATAGCATAGTTCTTTAAATCCACTTCATTAATTTCATCGATGGCATGTACTTCGATGTTCTCATGGTTGAAATGATCTTTGATTTTTAAAGCACAGGTTTCAACATTTCCCTGTTTTGGCCAATAAAACAAACCGGTTTTTTTCATATTTACTTTTGTTAATTGTTTCTTAGAATAACTATATTTTCAATAAGTCTGCAAAAATATGATTATTCACTTTTGCGAACTTTTTGTTGCTTTTTTTTAACACTTTTTCTATTGATAAGTAGGTCATCAAGAAAAATTTTGGCTGTATCATTAATCGCCTTGTCAATGGAAATAAAATCAAAATTTAGCGTTTTCTTAATTTTTGAATTATCATAATAATACTGATGGAATGCCGATCTGGCAATCTCTTTGGTCAAGGTTGGGGTTCGGCCAAAAAACCGAAGTACATGTTCTGCCATCCATCCTACCTCACCCATCCAGGGATATAGTCGTAATGTTGGAGGTTTTTTATTCAAGGCTTTTGCAATGGTTTTGATGATATTTTCAAAACTCCGGTTTTCAGCAGAAATAATGTATCGTTGACCGGAAATATCTGAATTCATCAATTGAACCATGCATTTCGCCACATCCCTAACATCTACATATCCGCCAATACCGTTGGTGTAAGCCGGCACACCATTCCAAATTGTAGAGAACAATCTTGTGCTGCCCGATGTCCAATCGCCGGGGCCAATTATTATTGATGGATTTATAACTACCACTTCGAGACCCTCTTCGCTACCCCGCCAAATCTCCCGTTCGGCAGCGTACTTACTAATGGCATAAATCGAATTTTGCCTCGATGTTTTCCAAAAATGGTTTTCGGTAATCGTTTCTCCTTGTTGTGTTTTGCCAAGAGCAGAAACCGAACTCACATGGCAAATCTTTCTAATGCCCGAAACTAAAGCCGCATTTACAAGATTAGCAGTACCGTTTTGGTTTACCCGCAACAGTGAGCTGCTGTCTCTTTTATCAAACGATACTTTTCCTGCACAATGATAAATCTGTTCTACATCTTTTAGTGCATCTTCCAACGAAAACAAATCAAGAATATCACCATCAACCCATTCGATTTTATCGATCAACTCATCGGTATTTGTTACATACAACGAAAAAGTCTTTTTCACTTTTTCAATACTATTATCGTTGCGTTTCAGAGCCCGAACAGATTCTCCCTGTTTTATCAGTTCAAGAAGCAAATGCGACCCGGCCAATCCGGTTCCTCCTGTTACAAGTATCATTCAGCAAAAATAAGTGTTGTTTCCCAAAAATCACGTATTAATTCGTTCTGTTTTTCACTTATCTGATTTTCTATGGATTTGCTTGAAAATAAATTTTGAAATTTTGGGACAATTTTTTGGTCATAAAAACTTGTGATTATTTTTGGTCAGGCTCAAGGTTGTAAGTTTTGTTCTGATAAACCTATATTTGCAAAAATTTATGAAATTTATGAAGTATATTGAAGAAATGAAATGGCGGGGTATGGTACACGATATGACCCCTGATCTGGATAAACAACTCGACAAAGAGATGACAACTGCCTACGTGGGAATTGACCCCACAGCAGATTCGTTGCATATTGGCCACCTGGTTTCGGTAATGATGTTAAAACATTTTCAGGTTCATGGTCATAAACCCATAGTACTGGTTGGCGGAGCTACCGGAATGATTGGCGATCCATCAGGAAAGTCAAAAGAGAGAAATCTGCTCAACGAAGAAACACTGCATCACAATCAGGAATCGATTAAAAGACAACTCGAAAGGTTTCTCGATTTTGGTGAAGAGAGCACTAACGGTGCTGTGATGGTAAATAATTACGATTGGATGAAAAATTATAGTTTCCTGAATTTCATCCGGGAAATTGGAAAGCACTTAACCGTTAATTATATGATGGCAAAAGATTCGGTAAAATCGCGTCTCGGAGCCGAATCGAAAGACGGTATGTCGTTTACTGAATTTTCGTATCAATTGGTACAGGGAACAGATTTTCTTATCCTATATCAGGATTACAATTGTAAATTACAAATGGGTGGCTCCGATCAATGGGGCAATATTCTTACCGGAACCGAACTTATCAGGCGTAAGCTTGGCCATGAACAAGACGCTTTTGCTCTTACATGCCCATTAATTACAAAAGCCGATGGAACCAAATTTGGCAAAACCGAAACCGGTAATGTGTGGCTCGATCCTGAAAGAACGTCTCCTTACGCCTTTTACCAGTTTTGGATTAATACCTCCGATGAAGATGCCGAAAAATACATTAAAATTTTTACCCTTCTTCAAAAAGAAGACATCGAGCCATTAATTGCTGAACATAAAAACACACCTCATCTGCGGGGTTTACAAAAAGTGCTGACTCGGGAAATTACTACAATGATTCATTCCGAAGAAGATTATGAGGCAGCCCTGAAAGCTTCGGAAATATTGTTTGGGAAAGGAACTGCAGAGGATTTGGCAGCACTTGGCGGAAAAATGCTGCTTGGCATTTCGCAAACATTACCAACAAGCAACGTTTCGACAGAAAGTATAAAGGCGGGTATTCCGATAATTGATTTTGTTAGCAACAACGGAATTGCCGGCTCGAAACGCGAAGCACGCGAATTTGTTAAAAACAATGCAATATCAATCAATAAATCGAAAGTTAAAGACGGGTTTGTTGTTAATATTGATAGTTTGCTCAACGATAAATATATATTGGTTCAGCGTGGCAAAAAGAAATATTTTCTGGTGATTTGTGAGTAGTGTTTTGCTTCTTTGTCTGGCAGGCATATTTACTAATTTGAGTTGTATAAACAAAAAGCAAAAACTACGATGCAGCAATTATAAATCTTTTTGTGCAAAATCCGCAACAAAAACTTAACATACAACTTGCGATTTATAATTGAAAAAAACGGAAATTCACAGGGTTCTGATTTTGGGCGGCTACGGGCTTTCCGTTTGTAGTTGCCTTGTGCCGGCTGTATTTTT
>JAOZRY010000859.1 GCA_029939965.1 Bacteroidales bacterium
TGTTATTTGAGTTTACGGTATTTCCAACAGGGCTGTGATATGCCCGGTTGTTCAAGTTCCAGCAATTACAAATTGCATATATATAATCTTGAGAATCTGGACAATTTTTCCTGGGATGTTGAATATTCTTTGAGAGCTTTGCAAAACACGTAAAAAAGTACTCATTTAAACAAAAAAACACTGGACAAACTTTCTTTGCAAAGCTATAAGTGTATGCTAGATAAGGAGGTTGTTATGAGTAACAGCTGGTTTTCGCATCAAATAATTGAAGAGAGACTAAAAAACGGTTCCTTTTTAGATTTAGTTGACGAATTTCTCAACTGGTCACCGATATTAACTAGTTTAGAACATGTTCATTTAAGAGATATTACCCAAACAGGAAGGAAACCATACTCCAAACTTGTTATGCTGAAAGCATTGCTATTACAGCAATGGTACAATTTATCGGATGTAGAACTTGAAAACTGTCTTCGTGACAGGTTAAGCTTTATGCGATTTTGCGGTTTGACTCTTGAAGAATCTGTTCCAGACCATTCAACCATATGCCGCTTTAGAAACAAATTGATAAACAAGAGCTTGCATGAAACTATTTTTTCAGAGATTAATAGACAAATTGAAAATCGAGGCGTTAGTATTAAAAGTGGTTCAGCAATAGATGCAAGTTTGATTCGAGCACACAGTCGACCTAATCGCAGAGATTACATTGAACTGGAACCGACCGGTGATGAAGAACAAAAACAAGATCAGAAACCTTTTGAGTTTACAAGGGTAGAATCAAAGGATCCTGATGCCAGGTGGATCAAAAAAGGTAAAAAGTCAACCTACGGATACAAGGCTAATATCTCAGTTGATATCACGACTGGACTTGTCCAATCAATCATAACCACATCAGCTAATGTCCACGACACGAAAACCTTCCCGGCACTGATAGATAAATTGGATTGGGAAGCAGGTCAAGCAGTTCTGGCTGACAAAGGTTATTCCAGTAAAACCAATAGAGAGCTTTTACGAGAACATTTGTTAAAGCCTTTTATTATGTTCAAAAAATACAAAAATGATCCTCTTCAAATCATTAAAACAAAATTCAACAAAGCAATATCTAAACATCGGTATATTGTTGAGCAGACGTTCGGATGCTTACATGCCCATTATGGATTTGGTCGAACCAAGTATGTAGGGCTAAAGAAAACGGATTACTTCTTAACGATGAGATGTGTAGCTTTCAACTTAAAAAAAACAGTGGTATTATTGGCTTAACAGGATTGTTGTGTCTAAAAACCCCTTAAAGCTTGCAAAACAAGCTTTAAGACAAATGGAACTGGGCGTTTTGGCTTGTTATTAGGCTATTTTTGAATTAAATGCAGAGAATTCATGATTTTCAACAAAATGGGCTATTATGCAAAGCTCTCAACAGGTAATTTGCTACCATCATTTCTAGTTAACACTTGCTCGGAACTGTCCATTGGCTGATGCATTCCTGTTATTGGGCATGATCCCCTTTTAGTAGAACAAAAATAGGTATAACATTCATTACCAATAATTGATTCCACATCATTACCAATCATCTGGGAAGCGGCTGTGTTGGCATCAATAATCCTGTGGGTTTCGATGTCAATTACTAACATGCCTATCATAGTAGAGCTTATCAGTTTCTCATTGTACTGTTTAGCCTCGTCTAATTCAACATAAAGATGAGATCGCTCTGTGATGATTCTCTGAATTGATTTCATTGTCATG
>JAOZRY010000860.1 GCA_029939965.1 Bacteroidales bacterium
AAAACAATTACTCAAACATAATAATCCACTCCCCATAACCCCATCGCCAACATTTCCCACACACTTTCACCTTTCAAATCAATTATTCTGAACGCAATTATCCAGCCTATCTCTGATTTGTTGTAGATATCCAAATATCCTCAAACATGTTATGGATACTGAAATGCAAATCTAATATCCACAAATTATATGCTTAATTTAGCATCCCAATGCTCTGAAAGCTTTATTTTTGACGTTTTCAAGAAAATTTAAGTTTTTTCTTGAACATGCCGATATCTATTTAGTATAATTTTATAGGATTGTTTGAGTTCATCTACCTATGGTAGAAAGAATATTAGACGTCGTCATTTATGGCGGCGTCGGTTTTTTTATAGGCATCTCTTTCTCTTCTCAGTTTTTTAATTCTTCTTTGACCAAAAGTACAATATGCCGTTTTAAGCAAGTAATATTTATTCCCAATTGTCTTATTATACCAGTTGTATTTAGTTAATGCGCTGTGCATATGAAATACCACACACGGATTTGATGATAGTTGGATCGAGAGCAGCTTTATGCCAAGCATCAATTGCGGCATGACGAAGTGCATCATAATCGGCATAAATTCTATTGGCCCAATAGTGGCTTCGCAAATAATGCCAAAGATTTTCAACAGGATTAAGCTCAGGCGCGTATGGTGGCAAAGGTACGATCGTCACATTTACGGGCACTTTCAACTTCCTCGATGTATGGAAGCCAGCCTGATCCCATACCATTACAACATGAATGTCAGGGGAAACTTCTGCGGTAAACTGTTCAAAAAAGGCATTCATCATATCGGTGTTAATTGTTGGTGATAATAATCCAACGCTTTGGCCTGTCTGTGGACAAACCGCACCGATAACATAAAGCCATTCATACTTTGTCTGTCGCACTGCTCGTGGTCGTGAACCACGCAATGACCATACTCTTGTCATTGTGCCTTGTTGGCCAAATCTGGCTTCATCCTGAAACCATACTTCTATTTTTTTGCCTGAATGCTCTGATTGGACTGCATCCAGCATCTCTGTGAAGTTTTTTTAAATTCAGCTTGTAGCTGCGGATTAGAGTTTTCGTGTTGTGGACGAGGGCAGAGACAGGAATAGCCCAGCCGATGCAGTAAATGATATATGCCCCAAAGCGAATAAACAACACCAAATTCCAGCTCCAATATTTGTCTGATTACTGGGCCATTTAGCGAAGCTATGCCATCAGCTTTAGCTGGTCCGGCCTCTATACGTTTACAAAGAGCCTTTTCCTGTTGTTTTGATAACTTTGACGGTTGTCCTGAGCGAGGAGAATCTTTTAATGCGTTAATGTTGCCCTTATTATATTTTGCTATCCATTGTTGGATTGCTCGTCGAGAAAAGCCTGTAACATTTACAATTTCCAGGCATGTCAAACCTTTGCTTGCCAAATATACACCTTGAATTCTATGAGCCAGTTTTGGATTTTTTTCTGAGATGTAAAACTTTTGAAGCTGGCTTGCTGTGTGGTAATCCTTGACTTTCATAATAACCTCCATATTTTAATATGTTGATATTTGATTACTATGAAATGTGTCGGCCATTACCCACTAAGCGCATTAATTAAATACAATTGGTATAAGTTGGGTGCCGCGAGCATTGGGAAAGAGCGGTTCTGAAGAATCACATTTATGTTCTTGTATCCATGTACGCAAAACATTTACTGTGTCTTTCCGCAATGGCGTACAGCGCTCA
>JAOZRY010000861.1 GCA_029939965.1 Bacteroidales bacterium
TTCTTTTAAATGTTTATACTTTCTTTCCTTAGTGCTACAATTCTTTTGCTCCATACGATCCCCTGTTTTTTGTTTTGTTTTGATACTTACAAAATAACAGGTTTTTACGATCTATGGAGCTTCTTTTCTTATTCCTTTTGTCGCACTTGTAGTTACAATCTTTAACTTTCATCAGAAAGAATATAATTTAAGTCAGCCTTGTTTAACTCTCTTAAAAGTGCATACAGCCAACGCTTACAACTTTGAGTATTTGGGAATCTGCGAAACACTTTAATTCTTCGCTTAAGCTCCTCAAACAGCCTTTCCAACCTATTGCTTGTTTTAGCAATCCGCCAATACTTTTGTGGCAATTGATAATATTTTATACTTTTAGGAATCATCTTAAAAAAATACTTTATTGCAGGATGATTCCGATATTTTGACCATTTATTTTTAAATTTCTGTGCCCAACGATAAAACTCTTCTTCTGATTGAGCATCATATAACCAGCTTGCATAGTGTAAAATAGCTTTCTTATCCTTACAACCGATAAGCTTCTTATTCAAATTCTTTAGAATGTGAAACACGCATTGTTGATCCAAGGCTTTTGGCCAAACTAAGCTCACTGCCTCACTAATTGCCGCATTGTCATCATGAACAACTAATTGAACATCTTTTAATCCTCGATCATATAAATTTAAACAAAATCTATAGTAAGCATTTGTTGACTCTCCTTGAACTAATTCAAAATCTAGAACCTCCTCATGTCCATCTGAATATATAGCATATGCAAATAATACAGGTTTCGCACGCCTGCAATGCGGAATAACTCCTTTTAAATGAACGGCATCCAGTACCAGTATAATTGGTTTATTCTGAATCTTTTCTTGTCTCCACCGTATTAATTCAGAGTCAAACTTTTTTAATGTTGATATTGCTGCTTGATGACTTATTGTTCCTGCTCCGAACATGTTTCCAAAGAACTTACTCGCCTTACGAGATGAATGACCTTTTAGTAGTGCATCAACAACAACATTTTCAAATCCTTTTGTTTTTCTTTTATTTTTTTCAAATAACGTGTATCTGTATTTCTTCTTTGTTCCGCGGGGAACTCTAAGATCAAGCTTTCCTCGCGACGTCAACAAGCGCCTCCTATAATGCCCACCTCTTGTATCAGAGCGCAGATTGCTTCGTTCATACCGCTGAGCTCCACTTTGTACTGTGAATTCTTCCTGCAACCAATGATTGCAAAATCTTTTTAAGAATTCATCAATTTTTACTTCCACTTGCTCATTACAAAATTCTCGGCTTCTTGCGAATCTTCTTGTATAATGTCCTTCAAAGCAGAGTGTTTCCATTGTAACCTCCTTTTAGTTAGTTTAATTGGACTTTTACTAACTTAGGTTACATTCACTCTGCTTTTTTGTTAACTACTTTTAAAAGTCAGCATAATATTTTACAGTATCTTTAGGGAAAAAATTAGGAAGTATCCTAAGGGCGCATTCAATTAGCAAGTGCAACACTTCGCTCTAAGAAGACCTCATTTGGAGTCTTGTAGTTTAGACATTTACGAGGCCTATTGTTTAATAAAAATTCTATCTGTTTAATACGCTTATGAGTTATTTTAGCAAAATCTGTTTTCTTTGGAAGGAATCTTCTGATTAATCCATTAACGTTTTCAACAGAGCCTTTCTCCCAGCTATGATACGGATTACAAAAATAAGAATCAGTATTTAACTGGTCATTGATAAATTCA
>JAOZRY010000187.1 GCA_029939965.1 Bacteroidales bacterium
TTTTAAGTGCTTGTTTATAAACCTTTATTGCTTCTTTGTAATCTTCCTTCGAATAGTAAACTCCGGCTTTGAGAAAATAATATTGGAAATTTTGTGGATAGAGCGACAATGCTTTATTTATATCTGTTAGAGCTTCGTCATATTTGCGAAACTGCAATAATAGATTGGCTCTCTGGTAATATCCCTGATGATATTGGTCGAAAATATTCAGAGCCTTGTTGTATTGCTGATAAGCCTCATTGTGTTTTTTTTGGTTTTGGAGGCATATACCAAGGTAGTTAATGGCCACAAAATTATTAGGGGTTTTGGCATAAACCTGCTCGAAAAGCTTTTGTGCCTCAACCCAATTTTTGGTTTTTAAAGAGTCCATTCCCTGTTCAAAAATTGAATCAGGATGTGTTAATTTGGTGAAAGCGTGTACACTAAACTTATTATCATCAGATTTCAGGTACTTTATAAGTCCGAAATTATAGGGTCGGTCTAAAAAGAAATTAACCGGCAAATCATTATCCCTTAATTTGGGGCGATAACTATAATGCGAATCCCAAATAATTAGCGAACCTATTTCGGTAGTATCTACTGTTTGTTTATTAATAGGAAGAACAGTTTTAGGGAAATTAAACCTTGTTTTTCCCTGATAATAATAAAATAATGGGTGAATAGATAATACTTGTGTGTTTTCATCGAACAATATATTTGCACTTCTTCCTCTCGATGCAATCTTCAATTGATGTTGATACCAATCAGTTAGTTCTTCCATCGTATTATCTTCGGGCGAACGTTCGTAAGGCTTTATACTTGATGCACTCAGCAGAAACGATAAGGCGATAAATACAATTGTTGGGATAGTTGGGTTAATTTTTTTAAACGGAATCATTAAAAATATAGCTGTTGGGATTGCAAACAAAAGCATTTCCCAGGTTCTATTTGCCGAAAAAACAATGTTGTTATGCTCAAAAGTTTGGAACACTCCAATGGAAGCAACAAATCCGCTGAGAAGCAATGCCCATATTATTCGTTGTTTTTTGCGGAGTTTCACAAAATCATCTAATGTAAGTGCGGCTAACAACGAAATAAGTGGAGCTATTACAATCATATAGCGGAGGTTCCCACCTGTGGCCGGGCCAAAATCAAGTGTTTTGGAGCTGAATACCGAATGAAGTAAAAAGAAAATTAAGGCTGTTGTTAGTGCTATTACATTCACCCTTTTAAACCTTACCAGTTTAATACTAATATAGGCAAAGAACAGGGTTAAATTTACACTACCAAATATTACCGACGACATTTTAAAATAATGTGCAAACCCCTGCCTTGGATATGCATCGCTTGCTTTTTCGGAGAAACCAAAAATACTATTGTAGATATACAATATGTCGCCATTGGCAACAAACCCCCACAAGCTAAGAAAAATTTGTGGGATAATTGAAACTATTGCCGGCAGGTATTGCTTTTGAAACAATAGGTATAAACCATACAAACCATAGAAAATGTAAAATTCTTGTCGGATTAAACAAAGGTATGATGCTATGATTGCTGTCCAGTAATACTTTTCCTTATAGTGTAGATATATACCCAAAACAACAAGAAAGGCTGAAATTAGCTCCGCATAATTTCTTGAACTTAATAAAATCCAAAGGGGTTGAGTAGCCAAAAGAAAAAAGGCCAGGATGGCATATTGTGATTTGAATTGCCTGGCAACTTTATACACAAAAAAGGAGGTGAATGCTGCAACCAAACAATTAAAGTAAATTACAAATTGTTCGCCCAGTAGTGCCGGTATAGCGTATATTAATTTAAATCCAGGTTTCGCCCAGTTACCCAATGCCGATGAATGGTCATACCAAAAGGTTCTCATGCCAATAAAATGACCTGCTTCATCGTGCTGGTAAAAACCGTTTGAAGTTTTCGAAAACAAAAAATAAATAATTGAGAGAACTATTGTAAAAAGAAGAAATAAATTGTCGCCTTTAGGCAAAACAATGCCGGATTTCTTTTTTGTTGCTGTTGGTTTTTTAGTAATTTTTTTGCCGGGTTTTATTTTCTTTTTGGGTTGCATAGAGTATTCAAAAGTTTTATAGTTATGAGAAATAAAGAAAGGCAAAAATAAGAAAAAACAGGGTGAAATAACTTCACCATAAATAAATTGGGATTTATGTAAAAAATTAAAACATGCTTATTTTTTTTTGATCGTAAGGTTTGAAAATCAGCTTTCATTGTTTTCAGTTTTTCTATCCGCAGTTTTCGCCCTTTTGGGTGAAAATAGCCAAATTATTTTCCGAATATTTTATGCGATTTTAAGATACACAAAAAAATACTTGTTTTTAACATGCAGATAAATAGGGTTTTAATGCAATCCATTTTTGTTTACCCTTTCTTAGTATTTTCTCTGGCATACGTTTAGAAGTAGTGGATTTCAAAATAGTTAATTATAAATATAAAAACATGAAATCATGAAAACACAAACTTTTACAATCGGAATGGTTCTGCTGCTTTTAGTCTCAATAATCGTTAAAGCAGAACATGTTGAAACAAATGATGCCGCAACTGTTGGCAAAAACTACTATTGGGAAAATTGCCAAATATCCCAAACGCTAACTTACGATAAGGTAAACCTTAGCTTATTTGAAACCAGGACACAGAATGATTTACCCTTATTTTATGTCTTTAACATAAATGATTCGGATGGTTTTATAATTGTTGCTGCCGATGATAATGTAAAACCAGTTTTGGGTTATTCAACATCCGGAAATTGGGATGGTAATAATTTGCCGCCTGCCCTTATTCAGATGATTAATCGCTTTGAAGCACAGATTACGGAAGTGATAATAAATAAACTGGAGGGCGATGCTGAAATTGATGCAAGCTGGGAGAAGTATCAAAAAATGGTTCCGCCAGCCCCCAAATCAAAATCGGTTACTCCTATGCTAAATACCACATGGAATCAGGGAATATACTACAATCAGCAATGCCCTGCCGATGCTTCAGGCCCCGATGGCCATGCTTATGCAGGTTGCGTTGCCGTGTCGATGGCTCAGGTAATGTATTATCATCAGCATCCTGCACAGGGTGTTGGGTCAAACTCATACACACATCCGGTGTATGGAACAATAAGTGCAAATTTTGGCACAACTACATATAATTATAGTAGTATGCCAGTTTCGCTTTCTTCCTATAATTTTCCGGTTTCCCAATTTATGTTTCATTGTGGGGTTTCGGTCGATATGAACTATGGCCCTGGTGGTTCGGCTCCAATGGGAACTAATTGGGATACAGATATCGAAGATGCACTCAAAAATAACTTCGATTACTCCTCTTCCTTACAATGGAAATGGAAAAATAGTTTTAGTACTTCAGTTTGGATATCGATGCTGAAGAGCGAACTGGATTTGAGCAGACCAATAATTTATTACGGTTGGGATGGGAATCCAACTGGTTCGGCTCATAATTTTAATTGTGATGGATATGATAATTCAAATAACTTCCATTTTAACTGGGGGTGGGGTGGATATTATGATGGTTATTATCCGGTTACCAACCTTAATCCTGCTTCCGGTTATAATTACACATATTATCAGGGAGCTATTTTTGGGATGACTCCCAACCAAAGCCAGCCACAAAATGATTACGACTGGGGCGATGCTCCCGATAATCCGGGATACCCTACTCTTTCGGCTAACAATGGTGCCCGTCATTTAGTGAGTAATCCGGTAAGTATTTGCCTCGGAACTCTCATTGATACAGAAACTGACGGACAGCCTGATATAAATTGCAAAGGAGACGACAACAATAATTTAGATGACGAGGATGGAGTGATTTTTCCAACAATGTTAGTTGGCAGTACAGTTACAATTGTTGTAAATGCATTTGGTAATGGTGTTTTAAGTGCCTGGATGGATTTTAACCAGGATGGCGACTGGGCAGATGCAGGCGAACAAATATTTGCCTTTAACATACTTACACCCGGTAGCCATAATCTTACTTTAAATATTCCGGCAACAGCAAGTGTAGGTTGGACTTATGCCCGCTTCAGATACAGTACCCAAGCCGCTTTGAGTTATACAGGAGCTGCTTCTGATGGGGAGGTGGAAGATTACTTTGTAAGAATTAACGAAGAGGGTGGTAGCACAAGCAACGACAGAAATATATTGTTTTCGGTAGATATTGGTTCTGATACCGAACTTAGCGATCCGGTGGCAGATATGGATGAGGTTTTCGATCCCGGTGATGCATACCTCTTTCCGGGAACATATATGCCTTTTCCCGGAACAGACGGCTACTTTGATGATGTTCAGGCCTTTGGTAATGATCCAATGCCCGATGGTGGTGTTCCGGGTACAGGAGCACCATGCCTCTCAGGAATGCCTATTGAGGAATTAAAATATAGCTTTTTCGATATGGATGGCATTGATTTAACCATTTGCGACCTGAGAGAATTTACGTTTGGAGAAGGTATGCCCCCGATCGAAAAATTTGATGAGCCATTTATTCATAATGCTGATAGCCTTTATATCTCTTTTGATGATGATGATGCGTTTCCTTACACCGATCCTTCTGGTAGCATTCCTCGTTTTGGCTTTTCGCCGGCAGGTATGATATATGGCCAACAGCAAAACAACGATGAAATATTTGAAGTTGATATTAATCTTACCTATCCCCTACAAGCACAAATTGTAAGTGTAACTCCAAAATATGATGAAGTTACAATACATCCTAATCTTACACCCGATCCTGATATTAATGGCGGTAACGACCCCAACGAGCACGATGATGATGTGGATGCGCTGGATGTTCCTTACGCACTTAACGACCTTGCACGTACATATTTTAGTGCAGACCATGAAGCTGTTTATGTAGATTTTAATGGTGTGCCACTAAACCCCGGAAGTATTTACCTTGCAGAAGGTGGCATGGCTATCGAAGTTATTAACGCTCAAACTGATATTGGTTTATTTCCTGATACAGATTTGGATGCTTTTGAATTTACATGGGCCGAATATCCTGACCCTGACTTTAATTACATGGCGTTGGCCATGATTTTTAGTGTGGATGATGATGACCCGACAACACCCGGTGATGAATCAGGCGGGATGAATCCCAACGAATTGTATCTTACTTTTATGACGGGTTGGTGGATCGACCTTACTCAGGATGGTTTACAGGATGATATTGACGCGATTACAATTTTTGAAACCACTAGCCCCCAACAAACTCCAAAAGCAGATTTTACTCCGCTCAATAGTGTAATCTATGCAGGACAATCTATTCAATTTACTGATATATCAACCAATGCACCCACAAGCTGGAACTGGACATTTAACGGAGGGAATCCTTCATCGCATACCGGCCCGGTTCCGCCTTTGGTTTTATACGCAAACCCCGGAACATATTCGGTTTCATTATCAGTTTCCAATGCTTCTGGTACTAACACCAAAACCGGTTCTGTTCAGGTAATGCCTTCAAACTGGCAATTCACTACCTCCAACTTGTCTCATATTATTTCTGTTCCTTTAACTGTACTTCCCGCAGCAAATGGCGTGCAGCTATACAATGGCGATCTTATCGGTGTATTTTATACTGATAACCTTGGCAATGAAATGTGTGGCGGCTATTGTGTTTGGGATACAACAAATAATGGTGTAGTGATTGCTTATGGCGATGATATTACCACCTCGGGAAAAGATGGCTTTGCAGCCGGAGAGATTTTTACATGGAAAGTTTTTAACTGGATTACTTTTACTACATACAATGAGTACCAAATATCAGTTACTTACAACCAAACTCTTCCAAATTTTGATGGTAAATATTATGACTATGGAATCTCCTCTTTAACGAGCCTGTATTCTTATCAATCACAATTGATAAATGTTTTTCAGGGTTGGAGTGGAATATCAGGTTATCTAAATCCGGCAAACCCAAATCTTGATACCATACTCTCACCAATATTAAATAACCTGGTGATTCTCCAAAATTTCAGTGGGGTTTACTGGCCCGCTATGGCATTAAATACACTCGTTAATTGGAACAGTACCGATGGATATGTTGTAAAGGTAAATCAGGATGTTGCTTTAAATATTCAGGGATCACCCGTAACAAATAAAACCCTTAATCTGGCATCGGGTTGGCATCTTGTTCCTGCGCTGAATTCAAATGCAGCACCAGCTTCAGGTATATTTGGGGTTTCGGGTGTGATGATTGTAAAAGAGGTTGCCGGAAATAAGATTTACTGGCCTTCTCAAAATATTTTCACGCTCAATATGGTAAATCCTGGAGAAGCATATTTCTTGTACGCCACTACCAATGTAACACTTAACTATCCTGCCAAATCAGC
>JAOZRY010000188.1 GCA_029939965.1 Bacteroidales bacterium
CCCATACTGGGTTTTGAGTTCATTTACATTGCAAATATCTATGCTACAATAGCAGGGTTAAGGTGAGTATTTTTAACCTGTCTGCGTGCATCATTTATCTGCCGTCTTATATGCAAGCACAGGCAGGCGAAGTATGTGAGCAAAAGATGCTCATAAAAACCAGAAATTATTTTTGAGCATGCCCTTAGTGTGCGCCAGAAAACTATCCAGGTACTAATCCCAACATTAAAACTTGTAACACTTTAAACAACGTATAAATTTTTACCAAAGAAAAACAAAATTCAATATTGAACTATTCGGCATGTTTATTGTTAAGCAAGCGTTTCCCAAATTAATAATTATCTCTCATATATTTAAATTACAGAGCATTAAATACCCAATATAGAAATAATTTTATTCGTAACTCCAATAATAAGAATCCAATTGATATTTTTCAATAATTCATGATCGAATTAAGAAAGCATTTTAGGTAAAATAGATGCTATTAAACATTGATATATACATCATTAGATTACTATTTTACTAAATTTCCTACGAGGTATTATTGTTAATCTAATTTATCACGATACAAGAAGAAGAAAATTTAGTTTAAAAAATTTACATCATGGGTTACTCCCTGTTAATCAGGCTAATAAAAAATTCAACTTGCAAGAAGATACCCCACTAAACACATTCAATTAAAGTATATCATTTTTAAATTCAAATAGTTAGGTGATATTCAAGGTTTCCACATATCAAAATCAAATTCGTAATCATCTCAGTATGGGATATTTCCAAAAACAAGAAGGGATATTTTTTTACGTACCTACATTTATTTTTACATATATTTGTATCACAGCAAAATTATTTCACTCTCAAAGTAAAACATTTTAACACATTACGAAATGAAAGCAAACTTTTACTCAAAATTATCTTTTCTAATTCTATTTTCCCTGTTCACTCACTTCGCGGTTTTTTCAGCAAATCACATTAAAGAAGTTTATGCAAATCAAAATTTTCAAATCTCCGAAAGCGGAGAAACATTTGATATTGCAATAAATAAAAATCCCTGGGAATCATTCACTTTTGCCATCGACAATATCGAAGTTATTAATAATCCGGTAGTAAATCTTGATATTTTTTCAAACGAAGATATTTCGGTACGGGTAGATTTAACTGATGGCGTTTTTAATAGCAATAATTCAGGTATAATTAAAAAGACCATCAGCAGCAATGATTCATTTACAACATTGAGCTTCGACTTTACCGACTTACTCAACGGCATTGATTTATCAGAAAATGTTTATCTCGTTTTTTACATCAATCCAGGCAAAATGTACAATGGAGAGATTTCTATAAAAAATTTCAACTTGTCCCCTGAGGTAAAAAACAGTTTCACACCTACCCTTGCACAAGATCAGAACTTTAAAATATTTCCATCACCGGCAACTACTTTCACAAATGTAGAAATTCCGAATGCTTGGTTTCATACACTCAGATTATTTGATATGGGAGGAAAAGAGGTTGCGAATTTTGATATAAAAATGTACGCCGGAACCACCTATCGCATCGAATTAAACAATTTACCAAAAGGATATTATACGGTACAACTAACTGATGGCGAATCTTCCATATCAGAAAAGCTAATCATCAATTAAATAATCATTAAAATTAAGCCTATTGAATACTAATTTACTTTGAAGAGAAAATTTAGAAAAAATGAACAACGATATACCAAAAATAAAACCATACCGATTTGTAATACTCTTTGTAATCCTTCTATTTTCGTTGCCTGTTCTCATCGGACAGGTAGCGAAGGTAGAGTTGTATCCATATATGGTAGTAAACGAAACCGGTGATGGAGATGCAACCCTGATGGTTGACGAACAAGCCTTATCAGCCGATCCACTAAATGGAGATAATAATATCCCCATTACAGCATGGTCAACGGGATACGGCTCTGACTATCCATTGGGAGCTTACATAGATCTGGGACAGGAGATGAATTTGCAGCATATTTTTATTTTCGATTACAATGGTATTGGTGATTTAATTATAGAATATGGCACACCAAACAATTGGGAATATTTGCTAACCGAACCATTGAATAAGTATAAAAAATGGAAACAACATGATGTAAATATTACAACGAGGTACATTAGAATTGTTAAAACACACGCAAGCCCAAAGTTTAGTGAAATAGTTTTATATGCTGATAATCCCGGACAACCTGCACCTGCCATCTCTGATCTGGAAGCGTTAAATCCCACAAATGAATCAATTGATTTAACATGGACAGATGTTTCTCAAAATGCAACTACCGGAATATTGTTGGGATATGATTTGCGGTATAGCCAAAACATGATTTCCGAAAACAATTTTGAAAGTTGTAACAGTTTTGATATTAACCTGCAACCTTTAGCCGGAACCCCTCAAACGATTACTATAAACGGGCTGTCATCAAATACAACATACTATTTTGCAATAAAGGAAACCGGAGAATTGGCAAATACAACAATTTCTAATATTTCTACTGAAACCACCACTCTTTTTGAAAATGAAATTGAAGAAATAATACTTATCGAACCCACCATGTTAACAAATCTTTCAGGTTATGGTGATGCCTGGAAAATTGTTGATGAACAGGAACTTGCCGGCGATCCGGCCAATAGCCCGGGAGGAAACCCTATTACATATTGGCAAACAGGTTTCGGAAGTTCAATCCCTTACCCAATATATGCGGTATTGGATTTAGGTAAGCCTGTAAAAGTTACCAAAGTTTTTGTTAGAGATTCATACGACATAAGTGATTTTACAATCTGGACTGGTAATTATCAAAATTGGGAACTGAAAGCCACAGATAATTTAAGTGGATATTTGAGCTGGAATCAACACGACATTAATACAGAAACCCGCTATATCCGATTTGGAAAAACAAATGCAAGTGCTAATGTAGCCGAAATTATGGTTTATGGCATTGAGTATAACAATGGTATTGTAGATGACATTCCACCGGCAACAATAACAGATTTAGCCGCTACACCCGGCGATAACCCGATAAATGAAATTATGCTATCCTGGTCTGCCTCTGGAGATGATGATATGCAGGGAATGTGTTCGGGATACGACATTCGTTTCAATAGTGTTGAAATTACTGCTGAAAATTTTTATAATTCCAGCCAATGGCCAATTGTACCCGAACCTCTGGCAGCCGGCTCCTATCAGGAAACAATAATTGGAGGTCTTTATCCCGACACCAAATATTATTTTGCCATTGTAGCAACAGATGATAATTACAATATTTCTGAGGTTTCTAATATTTCAACATGTACAACCGGTTTTGAAATCGGAGGTAGCCCATTCAAATTAACCCTATCGCCTAACATGATTTTAAATGAATATGCCCTGGGCGATGCAACATACCTTGTTGATGAACAACAAGTGGCAGGCGATCCTGATTTGGGCAATGGTGGTAAACCGAATTCGATTTGGCATCCGGGCTCCAACGATTGGCAATACCCATGCTATGCAATTATTGATTTGGGTGGCAATTGCCTGATATCCGACATATATCTTTACGATGTTGATGATTCAGATACCATTTCTGTTTTCACAGGCAAACCCTTTAATTGGAACTTAGCTTTTGTTGACGAATTGAAAAATAATAATAATTGGAATCAGCATGAAATAAAAACAGAAACCCGATATATCAGGCTAAAAATTCATTCAGAGGAAACCCGGATTTCTGAAATTCTGGTGTATGCCTCCAGGTTGGAAAAGCTGGAAGAAATTCCTGAGCCGGTTACACATATTTTGCCTACCATGGATCAGTTAATCGGTATTAATGCATTTATTAACGATCCGATGGGAAGGATGGCTGTAGCAGGATTTGTACGTGAATATCATAGTTGGATGTGGTGTGATGGAAACCAGGATCAATCATACTCTGGCTACCCCGAAAACCAAAATAAATTTAAGGTAATGGGTTGGAATTTTGATTATTATTATCAAAATTTTGCTCAGGCCGGAATAACTGCCTGTCCTGCTATTCAAAAAAGTGTATTGTGGCTTACTGATTTCAACTACAGTAAACTAAACGATAAACCTGTTTCACCAGGAGAAAATACTGAACATCCACTTAGCTATTCCGAACATGCTGATCACCTTTTCCAGTATGCCGCGAGGTATGGAAATGAATACGTAAATGATGATTTATTAAAACTTGCTGATGATCAGGAACGATTTACCGGAAAAAAATGGCTGAAATATTACGAAAATTGGAATGAACAGGATAAATGGTGGAAAGGTGGGGATGCGTTTTTCAACCCCTACGAATATGCTGCCATGTCGAGTGCCGACAAAGATGGGCATCTTGGAACTATGGGAAGCACATTTGGAATCGCCAATGCCGATCCCCAGGCTCGATTGGTTATGAGCGGCTTAGCAAAACCCGATCTTAATTATGTAAAAGCCATTAAACTTTGGTCGGATTATTACCGGAATGGTGATATGCCTGTGGATGTTATAAATGTTCACCACTATTGCAATGATGGATTAACACAATCATCAGGCAATGTGGGAGTAAGCCCCGAAGAAGACGACCTGAAAGGATTGATGGAAAAGTTTGTGGATTACCGAAATCGCTATCTGCCGGGTAAGGAAGTATGGATTACTGAATTTGGTTACGATACCCACGCAGGATCTGTACAACGTGCTCCGGAAATCGGCTCATATTCGCAGGAAGAAGTGCAGGCACAATGGCTTGTCAGGTCATTCCTTGCTCTTGCGTCAGCAGGCGTAGATAAGGCAGCTATGTATATGCTTCGCGATGTGAATCCAAACAGCAGCACCAAATTTAACACTTCTGGATTATGCGGAAGCAAAGCAAACAATTGGGAACCAAAACCATCATGGTATTATACATATACCTTAAAAAACAGACTTACAGGAATGCATTTCGATATTGAAATCGAATCAGGAAATCAGAATGTAATGATCTACAAATTTAGGCAGAATGAAACCAACCTTGGAGCCTATGTAGTTTGGTGTTCTACCAGCAATCAAGTTTATGTTGATAATTTTGAATTTACAATAGAACCTGACATTACTGAGGCAAAGATGGTTACACTAACTAACGGTAATATTTTTGGTGAGGAAACCACTCTCGAAATCAATGATGAAAAAATTACGGTTGATGTTAGTGAAAAGCCTGTAATTATTTTAACTGCTTCGGAAGGCTACACTTTTCCACAATTGGAAAACATTATTAAGTTCCCGATTGATGCATCCATGATTATTAATGAATCGGGGCAGGGTAACCCAACTTTGATGGTAGATGAGCAAGAGATAGCAGGTGATCCTTACATGGGTGTGGGTGGTGAGCCAATCACAATTTGGTCAACAAGTTTTGGAGCGGCTTATCCGGTACATGCTTATATTGATTTGGGTGAGGAAAAAGATATTGAAACAATTTACCTGCGAGACATGAATGCTACAGGAATGATGTCGTTTTCAATTGGCGAACCCGGAAACTGGACCGAAGTAGCTACAGAAAACTGTGGGAGGTATAAAATTTGGAGTAGTCATATAATTCAACAAAGTTCGAGATACATTAGGGTAACCAAATATGAACCATCAGTAAATTTCTCAGAAGTAATTATATACGTTAGAGAATAAAAATTTTCTTTTCTTTCATTTCCATTCCTTTGGAAATAATTTTTTTTTGCTGGGATCCTCTGTCACACCTGTGGCAGGGGTTTTTTTTATTTCATTGCATTCAATTTTCGTTTTGAATCGAATCAATAATGGCAATGGCCTCTTTAATAAAAACAGGGCACTTTAACTGAAACACTCCTGATTTGCGTGCCGACTCTAACCCCTCCGGATACTTCACATTTACACCAAGCAACTCCTCACATTTCAAGCTCCCACAAAAAGCTACAAATTTTTCTTTAAATTTTTCGGAAACATCTTTTATCACATCACAATCATTACCAACTGCACCAGAGTGGCCATATCTTAACCCTAAAACCATCAGTGATCCTGTAACAGCACCACAAGTTTCACCCTCCCCCATTCCACTACCAAAAGCAGCACCATATCTTTCCAAGGCATCCCGTATCATTTGAAGTTCATCGGCAAAGGTGCTTAATACAGCTTAAGCACAATTAAATCCATTATCGAACTTATGCAATGCAAAAGCTTGTTTTTCTTTGATAGTCATACTTTACAAAAGTTATCAAAACAAAAAAGCTTCGGTCAATTATTAAATTGCCGAAGCCTTTGTGCGGATGAAGGGACTCGAACCCCCACGTCTCTCGACACTAGATCCTAAGTCTA
>JAOZRY010000862.1 GCA_029939965.1 Bacteroidales bacterium
AACCTGTTATGCGTTCAACTGCAGGAGATACATAGATATAATTAGAATCAGTGCCAAGCCAAAATTCCCAATCATTTGCAAATTCAGCAACAGTTTTGAATTTTTCTTCGCTTTTCTGTAATGCTTCTTCTGCCTGCTTACGTTCAGAGATGTCGGTGTGGGTTCCAATAAAACGGAGAGGCACACCTGATTCATCACGCTCAACAATAAATCCTCGACCACGGATCCAAAGCCAGCTATCATCCTTTTTTTTGAAAAGAAATTCAACAATAAATCTATTTGTTTCACCGGCTATGTGTTTATTAGCTTCTCTCATGACATAATCACGATGTTTAGGGTGAATCCGCTTTATAAATTCATCAAGATTATGGGGAAATTCATTTACTTCATACCCAGCCATTTTGTAATAACGTGGATCAAAATAAACAGTATTAGACTGAAGGTTCCAATCCCACATTCCATCATTGGCAGCTATCATTGTTTTTGAAAGTCTGTCTTCACTTTCCTGTAGAGCCTGTTGTACTTTTTTACGTTCTTCTTCCAGTTGTACTCGTTCAGTAATATCAACACTAATGCCTAAAATGGATGGCTTATTTGTAGTTGAAAACCTGAAAGGAACTTTAGTTGTTTGCAGATATCTGATATTGTTTTCTGAATCGGTAATTGCTTCTTTCGGGATAAATTTTGTTTTCCCTGAGTTTATCACTTCAAGATCATCTGCTCTGAAATGTTTTTTTTCTTCTTCTGTTGCAACAAACTCCTCATCTCTTCTGCCTGTAAGATCTTCTACTGTTGTTCCAAAAACTTCTGCAATAGCCTTGTTGACAATTTCAAATTTGCCGGTTTCATCTTTTACGAAAATAAAATGAGGAACCAGATCGATAATTTGGCGTAATTGGGATTCACTTTTTTGTAATTTTTTCTCAGCCAGAACCCTATCTGTAATATCACGGTGACTGCTTCTTCTGCCTATTGGTTTACCATCTTCATTAAGTGCTTCCTGACATAAATGACTTATCCAGCGAATTTCATCTTGCTTAGTAATAATCCGAATATCGATTGGTACTGTTACTCCGTTGATGTCCTCATGGTGATGTTCGAAGTAAAGAGGTAGATCATCGGGATGGATGATTTTTTTTAAAATTTCTTTATCCTTATAAAATTCCTGTGGAGTATAACCTGTAATACGTTCAACTGCAGGAGATACATAGATAAAATTATCATCAGAGCCTTGCCAGAATTCCCAATCATTGGCAAATTCAGCTACTGTTTTGAATTTTTCTTTGCTTATTTCTGTTTTTTTGTGTTCTGTCAAATCCCGGGATATTACAACAAGACTATCAATATATCCATTTCCTGTTATTAATGGCAGATACTTGACAGACATAAAACGAGAGCCGGCCTTTTTGAAAGTAAACCATGATTCATAATAAATTTCTTCTCCTGAGAAACATTTATTTAATAGGTGTTTTACTAATGTCTCAAAGGTTTGTTTACTCAACAGATCAGCCACATGCATACCGGTGATCTGATTGGCATCTAAACCATGAGCCTTAGTATAGGCATTATTTACATATTTATATTTAAAATCTGTTCCAATGATAGAAATATGGTTGGTACTTGCTTCAAGAACACGTTTACTGAGACCTAGGATTTCTTCTGCTTTTTTACGCTCTGTTACATCTCTAAAAACGCCTTCTACTCCATTATATTTACCATCTTGATAAATAA
>JAOZRY010000863.1 GCA_029939965.1 Bacteroidales bacterium
TTCTGCTGATAATATGGTGGCTTGTTGTTTCATAGCTCTTAGGGGTTTTGTTCAACAATTTTTTTATACTCCGCCAAATCCCACTGCAAGTCCATTTCTTCAAACATGGTTTTTGCTTTTTCAAGGTAATGGCTGGCAGATTGGTCATTTAAGTCATTGTACTTGTTATTTGGATTGGAGAGGAATTTGTTCAGGTCGAATCAAATTAGGGATAATTTATCAATTTTGGCAATTGCTTAAGGTTCTTCCAACAAAAATTTGATTAAGTTTTTCCGAATGATGCCCTGCCTGGATTTTTCACCGTATTCGTCTAATGATAATACCATTTTTGGGAAATTATCTTTCACTGCCATTAGATTTCCAAATTCTCTCTCAATAGTCGATTCTTGATTAAGCAGGTACGCAACCTGGATGTAAAGTTTCTCATCTTGTTTTTCTGCAATGAAATCAATTTCCTGAACCCCTGTTTGCCCAACAAAAACCTTATAACCTCGATTTAGTAGTTCCAGGTAAACAATTGTTTCGAGCACGCCTGAAATATCCGCATCGGAATATCCTGTAACGCCAAACCTCAGGCCAATATCAGCAGGATAGTATTTTTCAGAATATTCAAGAATTTTTTTTCCTTTCAGGTCATACCGATTTACCTTATGAAGCATAAATGCCTGGCAGAAGTAAAATAAATAATTCTGTACTGTTTCTACAGCAATTTTTGTTCGTTGTGACTTAAGATATTCTGAGATTTTTTTTGCTGAAGTTATATTTCCGATATTACTCAAAACAAACCGGGATATTCTTTCCAGTTGCTCAACATCCCTTACTCTATTCTTGGCAACAACATCTTTTAATAAAACAGTATTATAAATCGCATTTAGGTATGGGAAAATAATTTCATCGGAAAAGGGCAATGTGTGAATGCCCGGAAGTCCGCCATAACGTAAAAAGTGCCCGAAGGTATCCCTTATATGCTCCTCACTATTATTGAGTTTACGAATTCTTAAAAAATCCCTGAAAGTAAAAGGATAAAGAGGAAATTCAATATACCTTCCTGAAAGCAACGTTGAAAGTTCAGCTGAAAGCATTCGGGCATTGGAACCAGTAAGAGTTATATCATAAGCACCATCGGAAAGGAAAGAATTTACTGCTTTTTCCCATTTTTCAATTTCCTGAACTTCGTCAATTAACAGGTACTTTTTTCCACTTTGCAGTGATAATTCCTGTTTAACATAATTGTACAAATCCATATAATCCTTGATGAAGTCATTTTCAAGCGACTCCATATTGATCAACAGGATATTCTTTTTCGGGATATTTTCATCAAAAAGTTTATCGCGAAACTGTTTTAGCAAAATACTTTTTCCTACTCGCCTCATACCGCTAATGATTTTAATTAACGGTTTACCAGTATAGGCTTTAAGTTTTTGAAGGCTGACGGTTCTTTCAATCATATTCAATTACAACGTAACATTTCAGCAAATGTACAAATATCTTTCGATATATCTGAACATTTCACCGTATTTGCTTAATTCTTCAGCTATGGCTTAACTTTCTGAATTGATCCAAATCCCACTGCAAGTCCATTTCTTTAAACATAGTTTTTGCTTTATCGAGGTAGTAGCTGGCAGGGTGGCCGTTTAAAAACGATCAGTCACCCCGTGAATCCTGTCAGGGAGCGAAGCACTAATTTTAAGCAAAGAGCCATTACCTTGAAGTTATTCACGGGGTGACT
>JAOZRY010000864.1 GCA_029939965.1 Bacteroidales bacterium
AGAGAAGGGATTTATCAGAAAGTATATTATGATGATAACAGCTCTTTCAAGAGCGAGTCTTGTCCAATACAGGATGAGCCTGAAAATAATAGCGTTTCCAATGTAAATGAGCCTAAAAACTGGGCCTATTGCATTGTTTGCTGGATAACGACATAATTTGAATCATGACGATAATCATGGATGATTCGAAAATAGTTAATATACAACAAGTAAAATTTTTTCTTCAGTCTTCGAGAAATATTCAGTTTAGAGGCTTGTCACGAAAAGTCAAATATACCTGGATAAATAAAATACTGGGTCGTTTCAAATACTACTCATTATCTAAGAAAGAGAAGGGATTTATCAGAAAGTATATTATGATGATAACAGCTCTTTCAAGAGCGCAGGTAACAAGGCTTATTGATAGGAAATTGAAGGAAGGCAATATAGAAGCTTCATTAGCCGGCAAAAGAGGCTTTAGAACGATATATGGGCGTTTTGAAAAGAAATTATTGGCAGAAACAGATAATGTTCACGAGCGTTTATCAGGGCCTGCAACCAAACGTATTTTGGAAAGAGAATATTATATTTTCAAGGACAAGCGATTTGAATATCTCAAAAACATATCCTCTTCGCACATATATAACTTGCGCGCATCTAAAACTTATCGAATACATTCTGTGACTGTGGGGAAAACCAAATCCATTCAATCATCTATTGGCAAAAGATGTAAACCGGAGCCAAAAGGTGTGCCGGGATATTTGCGTGTAGATACGGTTCATCAAGGTGATCGTGATGGAGAAAAAGGCGTTTATCATGTAAACTTAGTAGATGAAGTATTGCAATGGGAAATTGTTATTTCATTGGAAGCAATAAACGAAGCAAGCCTTATTTCAACGCTTGAAATAGCTCTATTTTGTTTCCCTGTTATATTACGGAATTTCCATAGTGATAATGGCAGCGAATTTATAAATAAGAATATCGCCAATATGTTAAATCGTTTGTTAATAGAACAAACAAAATCACGCTCCAATAAGAGCAATGATAATGCGCTTGCGGAAGGCAAGAACGGCAGTGTCATACGCAAACATATGGGGCATTGGCATATAAAACAATGTCATGCGAGTAAAATAAATAAGTTTTTCATGGAGTATTTTAACCCTTACCTAAATTATCACAGGCCATGTGGATTTGCAACTATAACGATAGATAAAAGAGGAAAACGCCGAAGGAAATATGAAACATGGATGACGCCATATGAACGCCTTAAATCGTTAAAAAATGCGGAAAGCTATCTTAAGCCGGGAATTACATTTAAAAAGTTGGACGCGATAGCGTTTAAGCACACGGATAATGAATTTGCTAAAATCATGCAAGAGGCAAAGCATAAATTATTCAGATTGATTATGAACGAGAATGATTTAAAATTATTACGAAAAGGAGAAGATTCAAAAAAATCGTTTACAACATAACAACAACCTATTATAGGCTCATTACTGTATTAGAAAACGCTGGTGTAAGGTAACAGGCGACAGATGGTAGTGTCAAGTTTTTTGTGTAAATTCAATCAAGTGCGGCAAATAATGTCTTTTCCCAAATGGCGCTTTCTTCCAATTTAACTCCATTTTATAAGCGATAAAACTCAATAATAAATATGCCGATTTTTCTCCGGCCAATATCTCCATCGGTTTTGTCCTTCGCTTAAATTCTTTGTTTACTCGCTCTATCGCGTTTGTTGTTCTTAAACTTA
>JAOZRY010000189.1 GCA_029939965.1 Bacteroidales bacterium
TCAATTGCGCTTAAACCGCCCTTTACCTGAATGCCCTTAAAATAACTCACCTTAAACTTGATGATAATTCCAGGTTCTAATGTTAATATTGCATTCGAACTTATCGTAACATTAGCCATAATGTAAGGTATGTTTGTAAATCCGGCAATATCTCTTTTCATTAGTGTAACATCCGAAGATAAAGTGCCTTCGAGAATGAGCAGGCCATTGCTATCATTGGCGGTAAAAGTGATATTTGAAAAAGTGGGATCTGACAAGAGGGACATGCCAATGGGATCGCTGCTGCAATTTTGGATTACCACCTGATCAAAAATTGGGGCTGATGTACCCTCACAGCGAATTCCAAGTGTTGAACTCCGGTCGATTACGGTATTGGTAACTGTGGGCGAAGCATCTATAGTTTTAATAATACCATAACTCGAACCTCCCCCAAATTGCAAATCAGCATTGTTTATTTCGCAATAGGCATCATCACTACTTTCCTTGAATTCAATACCATACCAATTTCCATTATTGGGTGTGGTTGCATTTCCATCCCCATTGGTGTCCATGGGGTTCCCCACATTATCATCATACAATGAGGTAAATACAACATGTTCATCGCTGGCACCGGAAAGTTTTAATCCACCATCGACCTTCCACGATTTACTGAGCATTTTAATCACAACACCCTGATCAATTTCAAGATAGGTATTGTCCTTCACAGTAATATTTTCGAGCAGTACGTAGGTAATATTATCGTACCCTGAAACATTTCGCTTATTGATGGTTCCGTTAACAACTACATTGTGGCCAAGCAAACCAAGGGCATTCATGCCACAATTGGTAAACGTATTGCCGGTGTATGTTGGATTGGATGAACCTGCAAGTGAAAGAGGTGTATTGGTGATATTTACAAATTCGTTGTTGCTAACCACAGGATTTGAAGCCTGATAGCTTGATATACCATAAGAAGATTCGCGTATTTCGCAATTGGAAATTGTTGGCCCTGCTGGTGATGGAGCTGTTTGGTTAAGCGTTACAATGGCCGCTGCATGAACATAATGATTTGCGCCTCCGTTGGGATAATAGTAAGACTGAACAGATGCATATTTTAGCAAAACATGGTCAACAATGGATGTTGGGTCATAGCCATTCTCAAAAATTATTGCACTCAAATTTCCTGTGGCAGGTGTTGTTTGAGTTCCATCCTTGTTGGTATCACCCGGGTTTCCGAAATTATCATCTTTCACAGAAGTCAGCACAATTCTTTCAGCTTCGGTTCCATCAGCAACAAGTTTTCCCTGTATTCGTATTCTGTGGCTATAGCTGGATGATTTAATCACCACACCGGGATCGATGGTTAGGGTAAAATCTTCAGGAACGGTAATACCCGAAAGTAGGTAGTAGGTGATATTTTCAAGATCTGTAAAATTACGCTTTACAATATGAGCGTCAGCGGTGAGTGTGCCGCCAATCAAACCAATGGCATCATAAGTATTATCGGAAAAGGAAAGTATGTTGTCGGTGAATACCGGATTGGCTTCAAAGGACATTGCGATGGGGGTTGATGAACTCGACCCAATGGTATTGTTAGTAAATATTGGATTGGAAGCATACTGAATGTATGCCCCATAATAGTTTTGCTGAAATTCGCACGAATCCACAGTTGGGCTGGCATTTTGAAAAGTTACTCCACCCAGGCTACCATGTCCGGCATACCTTATTTTGCACCTGCGCAGCACGCTGGTGGGATCACTCGTGTTTGTAAATGTAACACCATACCAATTTCCTGTTGAGGGAGAGGTGGAAGTACCATCGTTGTTTGAATCTCCACCCCAGTTATCATCATAATGTGAAGTAAAATAGATGTTTTCACCAACATCTGCATTTGCTATAATTTTTCCTTTAACAATCATTTGAGAAATCTGCATTTTTATAATATTTCCTGAACCCACGGTCATACTGCCTCCGGGGTTAATCGTGTAGTTACTGTAATAATTGAAATAATAAGGGACATTAACATTAGGCAAAACCCAATCGTTATTATTTGATGTAAAGCCAACCCGAAAAACATTATTCGTATTTCCGGTAAAATCATTGTTTCCTGCTGTGGTAATGTTACCAGGACCATTGTAATAAACCGGATAGGTACACGACGAAATAGTAACATCAGTTAGGTTGACTTGGGCATTTGTGGTAATGTTTATGCCATGATTTGCATTGATGATACTTACATTATTTAGAGTTCCTGAACCGTTTGAAATGGAATAATAGCCGTATCCGGTGCCTGTGTATCCATCCAGATCAATAATAACATTTGTAGCCTGCACATCCCCTGAATTATAAAAACCATACTGGGACATGTGTTTGATAGTTCCGCCGGTCATCGTAAGCTCACCGCCATTATCAACACGTACCGAGCTTGCATATTCGATATTGCAATCAGTTAATTCTCCAACACCGGTGGAGTAGAAATACAAATAGTTCCATTTACCTGGAGTTGGTGATGCGTCATTTGACGTAAACAACACATTGTTGGCCACTAACTCACCATTCATGAATAGTGAGGTGCCATTATTAAATTTCACCACAACGTTTGCTTCTATGGTCAGGGTAATGCCAGCATCAATAGAAGTGTTGCCCGTTATTATATATGGGCTTCCGGCCAAATCCCAATTTGAATTGGAGTTGATGACACCTGAAATGTCTGTTCCCTGAACAGCTGCTGATAATGCAATTAGTAAAATAAATGTAAGAATTTGTTTCATAATTAATAAGTTTGATTACAAAATGATTAAATAAATATGGTTTAGTAATTCACTATTTTTAAAATAGTTTGGATGTTTAGGGCTTTTATTGTGTGTCTTTTTTGTTTGGATTGTCATTTTTAATTTGATTAAAACTTATGTTTATTCCTAAACCAATCCATGTCTTGCGATTATATATCCAGTCAACTTCCCGGTCATCTTTACCCAAAAAGTCCCAACCAATAAATACACCCATATTCACCAACTTCGCTGGCTTTACTACTGCACCAACTGAAATGGTTAAAGCTGAGGCAGTTCTTTCATTCGATAAATTACTGTTGTTGGAATTTAAGTTTACTCCTGTTACCCCAAGCCCAATTGATGCATCGAACCACGACTCCTTCTTATACTTTGACCCCCACCCAAAAACTACATTGGCCTGAAGAGATAAGCTTGATTCAAAATCAAAATTATCTCCAAAAGTATCTCTTAGCCTAAATGGCACTGTATATACTCCACCTATTGCACCTTTGTAATAACTATAAAGCGGACGGGTCAATTGCTCGAATATCTCTTTCTTAATCCTATATATTCTATCTTCATTATATTTGCTACGAAGGGTTGAGTCAGTAAAACGTATGTATTCGTAATAAACATTAGAATTGTTTTCATATAAAACAATTATTTTGTAGCCACGATTAATCATTACATTATTAGTATCAATAAATTGTGGCGATGAATCCTCTGATATACTATACTGAAATTGGTAAACCCCGTTTTTCAGTTTAAGCGTATCGCTTGATGTAAAAGTTGGTGTACCTGCTTGAGCTGCAACAAACTGATAAAGAAAAATTAGCACAATTGCTATTAGTATGTTTTTCATGTTTTTAAATTTTCATGTTTTTAATTATATAAAAGAACAAACAATAAATTTCAGGCTGCAAACATAATATCAGAAATCGCTGTGCGCAATACTCAATATTGAGTATATTTGGGCATATTGCGTTAATTATTTGTTAATTTTTATTGTTATATATTTCACATCTATTGTTTATTTATTCACAATATCCATTTCTGGTTTTTAATGAGGAGGAGTGGATCAATAATTTTGAAGATCAAAAAAGGTTCTACTGCGAATTTAGTGGAACATACAAAAATGATTCAATGATTTAATGCTAAAATGATTTAATGCTAAAATGTTTCAATGCTAAAATGATAAAATGATAAAATGTTTCAATGATAAAATGTTTCAATGATTCTCACCTTATCACATTGTCTTCTTATAGCATTATCGCATTATCGCATTATTGCATTGTCTCCTTGTCTCATATCATCATTATTAATAGAACAACAGAATCATTATTTACCACTAAAATGGTAATAGAACCGCAAAAAACAACCTTTTGAGGGGTTTGTAAAAGTATTGTGTAATAGTGAAGGGTTATTTATTTAGGGGCTGCTGTAAAACCGACATATCGCTTTATATCAATCCAATATGATTCATTTTTCAGTTTTTAATGCAAGATATGCATCACAAGAGGTGCAGAGCACCGAAATACAAAAACGTGTTGTGTTTTACAGCAAGCCCTTTTTACAACCCAATTGCTACTGGAGACCAGAAGCGACAACCAACCGGACAATGTTACTGCGAAATTAAACCTAAATCAAACCCAAACCGGTAGCATACTGTACCAGTTCAACCACGTTTTTGCAGGTGGTTTTTGATAACATGCGGCGGCGGTGAGTGTCAACGGTATGGTGGCTAATAGACAAGGCCTGAGCAATGGCTTTGCTGTTGCAACCCTCTTTTACTTTTATCAGTATTTCCTTTTCGCGTTTGGTAAATTGAGGTAATTCTTTATCTTCAAGAAGAACACTGCCATTTTCACTGCATATTACCGAAAGATTTACACTGGTATTTGGTTTAATTCTCGAAATATCGGTAAGAACAGAAAAGGCACTTTTAATGCTTCTATCCTTACAGTTTTCAAAAACGGTACTTTGCCTGAGTACTTTTATGTATGAGCCGTCCTTTTTGCGTATGCGATAATCCAGGGATGTTTCAATGGTAAATGGCTTCGGTTTTAATTTTCTGGCCCATTCGTTCGAAATTTTCACCAGGTATATATAACGCTCAATATCATCAGGATGATAATATCGTGAGAGTAGGCCATGATTAAATTCTTCGGTATTGTAACCCAACAACCTATCTATTCCTCTCTGATATGAAATCTTTATCTCTTTCCAATCTACTACATAAATGGCCTGGCCGGGGAGCAGGAGATACTGATCGAGCGTAGATAAAGATTCCTCATCGCAGTCCGATTCTTTAATAAACTCAGAATAATCTTCAAAAAATGTTTCAAAAGAATTTGAGTGAGATTCCATGTTTGCTTATTTTATTGACCATTAAAAACACTGGTAGCAAATTCAAAAATAATTCGATTGAATCTTACATAACTATCCATTTGCATGGAATGTCCTGCCTCGTTAAGAATTAATATTTTGCTTTTCCATAAATTTGATAAATTCAATTTTTCAAGATAATCAACCCTAACCATCGGATCATTTTTACCATGCAGTATCGCCACCGGAATTCCTGCATTTGCTAATAAAGATATCTCGTCCGATAATTCTCCTTCGGCCAGAGATTTAGGAAATTGATCCCTGAAATTTGGATCCGTTTTTTTTATTTCTGCTTCAATCAAATTAGCACTTTCAGCATTTAGAATCAGTTTTCCAAGTTTCTCCATTTCATTTTTTTTCAACCCTGATTTATAAAACAATGAAATATCAGGATTAGGATAAAATAATTTTGAGGTTTCAAGTGGTAAACGAGTTGGAGGAGTTCCCCAAATTATTATGCCCCGGCAGTTATTAACAAATGGCAAACACTCAATGGCAACATGACCTCCAAGCGAATGTCCGGCAAAAATATAGTTAGTTATATTTAGTTTTTCTAATGCCTCCACAATGAAATCCCTCAATCCAAACAGGCTATAATCTTTTTTGGGATGCTTCGACCAGAAAGAATTTCCATGCCCTGGAAAATCAAAAGACACTAATCTAAATTGGTTGAGCCGACTATCTTTAAATTGATATTTGAATGTTTTGGATGAGAGAGAATTTCCATGCAAAAACACAATTGCTTTACCACAAGCATCGTGTGATTCATAATAACTTTCGCTTCCGTTTATCTTCAGGTTACCCATTCCAATTTTCTTCTGATAATAATTATACATATTTTTCAAAAATAAATAATATTCTAACGGCATTTAAGCACCTGAGTACCTAATTACATAACGCATTGAATATCCGTTAGATAAAAACCATAAAAAAATATAAATTTTCAATGTAGTAAATTATTATAGAATCAAAAAAATTCCACATATATTCACCGGTATCATTTATGCAAAATTATAAGGGTTTGTATAAAACATTTGGTGTGAAATTTCTGAACTTTGAGCAAGCCCTTATCCCCATAGCCCCGCCTCCTGAAGAATATTTAGTAGTTTATCCATAAAGAACCAAATAAATGAATTGGGGGTTTGAGGTTTCCATAGCCCCAGGTTTTAA
>JAOZRY010000190.1 GCA_029939965.1 Bacteroidales bacterium
ACTTCGTTGTCTTTTTCAAGCTTCATTTTTTTGAGCACGTCCTGAAGGGAATAAAAATTTTCTACTGATCCGATTACATTCTCATCTTCCATTATCGGACTTACCCCACGCATTACTAAGCCTCCACGCCCTACTTCAATACCTGTAACAGGAAGTGATGTTCGGGATACTTTTAATATAGTATTGCGAAACGAAGTAAGATCATCTCCACCATCACCATCTCCTTCACCACGCCATTCCCTCAAAAGGCTTTTGGCGGGAGGTTTATGAAAATGAATTCGCAATGAATGATTGTGAGGTAAATTATTTCGCAATACATCAAATTCGTTCTTTAATTGTGTTCGCAAATATTTTCTGGCATCCTCATCACTTTCATAATTACAGGCTTTTATCACATCATCGCTGCTCGCCAACAGCACAGATATGGTTTTAGCAAACTCCGCCATTTGATTTATTTCATAATGAATAGCATTTTGAATTTTAGTGCTATTATATAAAGCCTTTTCCTCCATCCGAGTATCCACTCTCTTTTTGGCATAGTATGAAATGGCTCCAATAATTGCAATCATGATGACCGCGACAGGAAAAAGAAATTTATTTCTAATCGAAAGATTTGAGATTATTTTCATGATGTTTTAGATTTTAACTAAGTTAGAAAAACGTTAACAAAATAAAGTGCTATCCTACTCATTAGGCTCTTAAAAAACCACTTATGCTATCATGTTAACGATATTTTGCAGTTAGAGCATTATACTCTGCTTTATCCTGCTTTGCGGTTTCAATAATAAATCGACAATAAAAAATAATAAATTGATTTAGTTCTTTGCTGATATGGCCAGATCATATAATTGATGATTATTAAACTAAAACAATTCTTCAAATCTTCGTTCACAGTTAAAACTCCTGTAAAATTACTACTTTAGCCCCACTTACAAAAGGTCAACCCAAACTTTTATAGTTTCATGGAAATAAATTTGAGCAAAAAACAATTTGAACAACGTTATATCATTCTAAGTAAGCAACTTGAGGAAGTTAGAGAATCGCTAAAAAAATCAAAAAAAGAGGTCTCAGAATATCGGCAAATTGTTGAAAATGCTAAATATGCTATAATAAAAATTTCGTTGAATGAGCACATTGAATTTGTAAATCCTTTTGCTGTGGATTTGTTTGGCTCAATGAAAAACGAAACCATCCGGAAAAGAATCTTCAATTCGGTAATTAAAAACAAAATAGGCAACAGATGCACTGTTAAGGAATTAATGACAGAACTTCTGGCAGAAAAATCCGGTTTATTGCTGCATGAGAAAAAAATAAAAGCACGTAATGGCACGATGATATGGATATCCTGGACGATAAGATTAATATTTGATGAAAAAAATATACCAGGAGGCATTGTTGTAACAGGTACCAATATTTCTCAAAGAAAGTTTGCAGAAGATGCATTGCGCGAAAGTGAATTTAATCTGACAAAAGCACAGGAAGTAGCCAAAACTGGTAGCTGGGCATGGGAAATTGATTCTGACAATATTGATTGCTCCGAATATTTTTTTAAGATTTTCGGAATACCACCTTCAAAAAGTTACAAGTTCCTCCTTAATGAATTAAACAAAAAAATCTTTCCTGAATATCGCGACTATATCAATCAGAAGATAAAACGAGCCATTGATAAAGGATCAATCGAATCGTTTACATACAGGATACAAAACGATTTGGGAGAAATTAGGTGGATAATGGAAGAGGTTTCTCTTCTCGGCGACATCGACAAAAAGAAACAAATACTGATTGGATCCATCCGCGACATTACTGATCAAAAAAAAGCCGAAGATAAACTCAAAGAATACCTGTTAATTGTTTCATCGTCCAGCGAATTAATGTCGCTAATCGATCCTGAATACCGGTACGTAAATGTGAACCAGGCATATTTAGATGCCTATAAAAAAAATGTTGATGAGATAGAAGGACACACCATTGCTGAGATGTTTGGAGATACTAATTTTGAAGAAATAATTAAACCAAATATTGATAAATGCTTGCTTGGCGAACATCTTACCGACCAATATTGGTTTACTTTCCCGAACGGAAAACATTGTTATCTTGATGTAAAATACAATCCCGTACTTGAAATTGATGGGACCATATCAGGGGTTACTGTTAGTGCAAGAGATATTACGGATGTAAAAAAAGTAGAAGAGCAATTAAGGATATTCAAGCTTTTTGCAGAAGAGTCGGAAGTAGGTTTTGGAATGGCAGATATTAATGGTAACATTACCTACGTAAATTCAAGAATGCGAAGTATGGCCGGCTTTGCGAGTTCTGATGAGTTGATTGGAACTAATATTTCCGAATCATATTTAGGCAATTATCACGATAAAATTGAGAATGAAATCCTGCCAGGCATTAAAAGCAAAGGTCAATGGACTGGCGAAATTGACCTGGTACGAAAAGATGGTATTGTAATTCACACTATCGAAAATTTTTTTATTATTCGCGATGAGTATAACAAAGCTGTTTCTTATGCTCTTACGGTAACAGATATTACCGACCGCAAACTGGCAGAAAAAGCATTACAACAATCGCGCGAAGAGGCCATTAAAGCCAACAAAGCCAAATCGGAGTTTCTGGCAAATATGAGTCATGAAATACGAACACCTCTCAATGCTGTTATTGGTTTTACCGAATTGCTTGAGACTATGGTTGATGATAAAAAACAAATTAGTTACCTGCAATCCATCAAATCGGGCGGAAAAAACCTTTTGATGTTGATTAATGATATTCTCGACTTATCGAAAATTGAAGCCGGAAAGCTGGAATTTAAATTTGAACCCATCAATCCATGGCTGCTTATTGATGAAATAAAACAGATTTTTTCGATTAAAATCCACGAGAAAGATCTCGATTTTATTGTTGATGTGGATAAAGGCCTCCCGGTGAGCCTGATACTTGATGAGGTTAGAGTAAGACAGGTAATTTTTAACCTCATCGGAAATGCCATCAAATTTACCGAAAGAGGGTTTGTGAAGTTTAAGGTAAAAAAAATACCCTCTCAAAAAGAGAGCAGCCGGGTGGATATAATTGTAAATGTTGAGGACACAGGAATAGGAATTCCTGACGAACAACAGCAAAGAATTTTTGACGCTTTTCAGCAGCAGAGCGGACAAAGCACCCGAAAATATGGTGGCACAGGCCTTGGCCTTTCTATTAGCAAGCGATTGGTTGAAATGATGGGTGGATCTATTTCGCTCAAAAGTGAAGTGGGTAAAGGTTCCGTTTTCTCTTTCATACTCAAAGAGGTATCTGTAGGCGCTGCCATCGACAGCCTCCCTGTGGAAGACGTGCTTGATGTAGATAATATTGAGTTTGAACCAACAAAAATTATGATCGTTGATGATGTTGAATCCAACAGGCGAATTATTAGTGAAAATTTTAAATCCCCTACCCTAAAAGTTATCGAAGCAAAAGACGGGCATGAAGCTGTACTTTTAACAACCCGGTTAATGCCCGATATTGCAATTATGGATATTAGAATGCCTGTTATGGATGGTTTTGAAGCGGCCAAACAAATTAAAACAAAACATAAAACCAGCAACATAAAAATAATTGCCCTCACCGCATCGATGCGCAGCAATGATCAGGATGAAATTTATGAAAAATATTTTGATGGCTACCTGAAAAAACCTGTTACTCGTGTGGAACTTTTTAGAGAATTGATGCGGTTTCGTAAATTTACTGAAATCAGACAAAAAAAACCTGTCGGGCAGGATTCAGAAAAATTTAATTACCCTGAAAACGAAATTCCAAAGCTCACAAAAGAAGAAATAATGAGACTGCTAAAATTAATTGATGGTAAATTGTATGAACAATGGAAAGAAGCTAATACCTATCAAATGAGCGATGAGATAGAGAAGTTTGCCAAAATGATAATGGTTACGGGCGAGAAATTCAAATACACTGCCCTATATAATTTCGGCAACCAACTCGCTGAGGCAGTCGATCATTTCGATCTTGAAATAATGGATAGCCTTTTGAAAAATTACCCAAACATGATTCACAAATTGAAAAATAAATGTTGTGAATAAACTTTTTACGAAAGAAAACTTGCTCATTGCTTTTGTTTTCCTATTTTTGGATAAAATAACAAGGTTGTTAAATGCTGGATAATAATCCTAAAATATTACTTGTTGATGATAATCCGATCAATATTCGGGTAGCAGCCAAGATATTGCGAACCAACAATTATAACATCTCATTTTCGCAAAGTGGTAAAGGAGCAATTCAAAAAGCCAATAAAATTGATTTTGATTTGATATTGCTTGATATTATGATGCCCGAAATGGATGGTTATGAGGTTTGTAAAATCTTGAAGGAACAACCCCAGACCCGGAACATCCCAATCATTTTTCTTACTGCCAGAACTGAAACCGAGAATGTGGTACAGGCATTTGAGCTTGGAGGAGCCGATTATGTTACAAAGCCTTTTAACGGCAATGAATTATTATCGCGGGTAGAAACACACATTCGCCTGAAAAAATCGCGCGAAGCACTGGAGGAAACAAACATAAAGCTTAAGGAATCTAATGACACCAAGGATAAAATGTTTTCTATTATAAGCCACGACCTTCTGGGGCCTTTCGGAAACATTAAAGAATCGCTTGAATTGATTGCCAATAAAGAAGTGGAGATGGACGAAGAAAGTATGCTGCAATTTATAAAAGCCACCTGGAACTCAATCAGCAACTCCTATTCGTTACTCGAAAACCTTTTATATTGGGCACGAAATCAGCAGGGTAAAATGGTTTATAACCCAAAGATTATCGATTTAAACAAGATTATACATGAAACTTATGATCTGCTGGCAAATGTTGCAAAAAATAAATCTATTACTCTGAAAACAAATATCTTAAAACAATTTGAAGCTTATGCAGATAAAAATGCAGTAAAAACTATTCAGAGAAATCTAATTGCAAATGCCATAAAATTCACAAAACCAGGCGGATCAATTACCACACAAATAATCGAATTTAACAAAAGTTTTCTACAGGTTTCTGTTTGCGATACCGGTGTAGGCATGGAACATAATAAAGCATTACAACTGTTTAGCGGTAAAGAAAAAAACGAACCCAAATGGGGCACTAAAGGCGAGAAAGGTGTTGGATTGGGTCTTGTAATCTCAAAAGAATTTGTAGAAAAACATGGTGGCAAAATTTGGGCTGAAAGCCAACCTGATAAGGGCAGTACATTTTATTTTACACTTCCTAAATACATGAACTAAATTATGGAATTAAAAGAGAGTAAAAAGAAGATATTAATTGTGGACGATGTTCCAAAAAACATTGAGTTAGCGGCGAGCATCTTGCAAACAAAAAATTACAACATCACCTTTGCCAAAAGTGGCTCCATTGCTCTTGAAAAGGTTAAGTCGATCGATTTCGATTTAATATTGTTAGATGTAATGATGCCCGAAATGGATGGTTTCGAGGTATGCCAACATCTCAAGGATGATGAAAACACAAAAGATATCCCGGTAATTTTCCTAACGGCAAAGTCGGAAACCGAAAATGTGATTAAAGGCTTCGAACTTGGTGCTGTTGATTATGTTACAAAACCATTCAAAACAGATGAATTGCTGGCCAGGGTTAAAACCCACGTTGAAATTCGCAAGAAACTGGAAGAGAAAAAGGAAATTGAAAAAATTCTGATGGAGACTATCGACCCAAAAGAACAGCATCAATTGATGGATGAACTTGGTGTGGAAAATTCTGAGGAAACTGAGAGCCTGAAAAAACAACTTGAATCCAGGAAAGCCGAACTCGAAAATGTAACACTATTCTATGAGCTTAGGAGTCAGATGGATAAGCTGATTCAGGATAAAAGCCCGGTTGCTCGCATGGAAATAAGACATATCAAGGAGATGATTTCTAATCTGTTTATCGACAAAAGTAACCAGGAGTTTCACCGCTCTCTCAAGAACAACTTCCCGAAACTCACTTTTGACGATTTGAGACTTTGCTCCTACTTGAAGCAACGTTTCCTAAATGTGGAGATAGCTGAGTTTCTCGAAACTTCTCCCGAAGCCGTTTACACCCGAAAATCAAGACTGCGCCAAAAGCTCGATTTAACCAAAGATCAGGATATTACCGAATTTTTGGCAAACTATGTTTATTAATCCAGGTAGTTTTCTAATACCATTCTCGTGGTAAACAATGATTCTGTTGTTCTATTAATAATGATGAAATGCGATAAGGAGACAATGAGACAATGCGATAAGGAGACAATGCGATAAGGAGATAATGCGATAATGAGA
>JAOZRY010000865.1 GCA_029939965.1 Bacteroidales bacterium
ACCAGAAGTTTACTTTTGTAAATGCGGTGTATTGAGTTTGCCGAAGTAACTGGAGCTAAAGACGAGCGTAACGAAGAAATCGGTCATTATGGACAAACACTTCTATGTTGTAATCCAAATGTAATTACTTAATAAATGTTAATGATTGTTTTAACCATTACTTTCTCAGTGTTTTGTATTTTTGTTCTGCAAAGAAATAGACATTATTATGTCAGCCCACCTTCGGGTGGGTATTTCTTTATTTGATGAATTCCGCAAAATTAGTCTATTAAATAAACCTTGATTCTGGCCGTATGTTTTTTGTAAAGTTAGCTAATTGCTTTCCTTTATTTATTCCTGTGTTTGAGTAAACATTAAACCATTTCCATCCGCTCCACTTTTTGTCTAAAAACTGAGTAAACTTTATCAAATTCGTAACTCTGTATTTTACACAATGTGCTGTTCCATCCAAATTATTTTTAATCTTTACTATCACTTTATATTTTTTAACCATGAATACATTTGTTTATTTCTTTGCACCATTCATCAAAAAAAATGTAACTATAAAACAACCTTCTATAAACGAATACCAATTCCAATTGGCATCGCATTCCTCTCTTTTAATTTATATAGGCAAAAAGCCGAAGACTAAATAAAACGGACATCTGTTATACAGTGCCGCAAGTGTTTGTTACCGGTCTTATAATATATATGTTGTTTTATAGAAAAATCGCTATTTAACAACTGCTTGTACATAAGCTTGTTTATTTTTTAATACAAATAATATTCTGTTTACGAGTTTCTTTGAAATCCTAATTATCGCTTTTTGTGGCTTCATTCTCTTAGTTAGTTTTTGATAAGCCAACATCAAAGCCGGATCATTTCTTATGGCGACCCAGGAACTCTCAACAATTGTTGTCCGCAGTAATCTGTTCCTGCGTACTGTAATATCCCCTGTTTTTTCATTTTCTCCTGTTGAGTCTGTCATCGGCACCAGTCCAATAAAAGAGCAAAGATTATCCAAATTCTTAAACCGTGAAATATCCCCAAGTTCTGTTAACAGGATCATGGCTGTTAAACTGCCAACTCCAGGTACACTTAACAACAAAGAATAGTTTTCCCGATAAATATCTTTCTCTGATAATTTCCTGATTTCATTTGTGATCGAATATTGTTTTTTTCTTAACATCTCCACCATTTCCAAATGACCCTCTAAGGCAAGCTTTGCACTTGCTGCGGGTAAGTTGACTTCCTGAATCCAGTTTATAAATCGCTTGGACCAATGCTTCTTGCCCAAAAATTGAACAGGTATTTTTGTTCCAAAATAATATAATTGAGATTTAATTCGGTGCTTTGTCCTTGACATTTCTTTGGTAAGTATTTTTTTGTATCGTAATAAACTCCGGTCTCCCTCTATTTCAATTTCAGGTATGTAAATAGCTGTCAAATCATTTTGACTTAACTGTTTTGCTATTTTCCTGCTATCTCTGGAGTCTTCTTTTTGTTTACGCTCCTTATCAGTTGTTGGTATGTCTGCTGGATTCACTACAATATTTTTTATGCCCAAATTTAGCAAATTCCTATGAACCCCAAAACCACTAAAACTTGCTTCATATGCAGAATGATAATTACCATTGGGGAAGTTCTTTGTTAAGTAATTTTTTAATGTTTCTGCGCAAGGATCTTGTGAAAAGGTCTTGAAAGGAATTTTCCCAACTACGATACTTGTTCGCCAGCTTTTTAAATG
>JAOZRY010000866.1 GCA_029939965.1 Bacteroidales bacterium
AAAGTTCAGGGCGATTCAATGGAGCCAGAATTTAGAGACGGCGAAATAATTATAATTAATCCTCATATTGCATGGAACAATGGCAGTTTTGTCATCGTAAAAAATGGAAATGATGCGAAATTTGAACAGTTGAAGAAAAAAGGCGATATTTGGATTTTGCATCCCATTAATTCCAAATAGGCGGATATTGAGATTGATAATAGAAAGCTATATGTCATAGGTGTCGTTACCGAAAAAATGAAAAAGTACCGGTAATGTGATAAAGTAGAATTTTGGACTTCGGACAAAATTTGATTGCAAATGGATGATACGGTTAACCTGCCGATATAATTTACAATATATTCAATTATTTGACATGACTGAACATTTAATCTTATTGGAAATTCATTAATACGGGGTTTGAGTGACTTCATTTACTTGTTCCAACGCTCCGGCGTCGGAACATTAAGCACAAGGGGCTGCTGATAAATAATGAAAAATCATATTCGTTTCGCTATATCGAAGCCGGCTTTCCTGCCATCAGGTCTGAGCCGAAACCCAAAGAGAGCGGGATACCGGCAAATCGCATCCTCCCAATCGTTTGCATGTATGGTCCCTGTCCGAATCAGAGCATGATTGTACTACAAATGTGCCGCTCTCACGGAGCTTTTAAGGAATATTTTATTTCAATTGCACAGGTTGAACAATTTCAATAGACAATCAGTATATACAGCGCGATCTCGCAATCTGAAAGAATGCGTTACGATTCATCACAGGCGCCTGAAGCTAAAAATGACTCGTAAAAATGTAAACTGGTAAATGAAGGATGCCAAAATTGCCAATCAATTATACAACTTGCTTTCGGAGCGATTTTATGATTTCTAATTAATCATGATATTTTTCCCAACCGATGAAATATCTCTTGGTGAAGCCAGCAGAATCATTTATGAAATTGTTACGAGCGGAACTATTATTATGAGCGGGCATGTGAAAAAAAGGATGTCAGAGCGAGGCTATACCGTTCATGATGTTGAATATATTTTGCTGAATGGGGAAATTGCAAAAAAGGAGTTCAATAATAAAGTGCAAAACTGGGCTTATACTGTCAGAGGCGAAGACCTTGAAGGGGACGCGGGCGGCGTTGTAACTGCAATAATTGAGCGAAGGTCAGCAGTTATAATAACAGTACTGAGCTGATGGGAGCTGAAACAATGGAAAAATGCCATTTATGCGGTAATGACACAGAGAAAGTCATAAATAAACCATACAAATACGACGAATGCGGACTTAACGTTATCCTGTTCGGCATCATACAATACCATTGCCCCAATTGCAACGAATCTTACGCATCAATACCTAACATACGGAAATTACATCGTTTTATCGGGATTCATATCTGTAAAAATAGAAAGGCTCTCTTAAAATCCGAAGAGATCAAATTCTTACGAAAAGATATTCACCTTAAAGCTAAAGAGTTCGCTCAAGCTTTAGGCGTTACTCCCTCGGCTGTATCACAATGGGAAAACGGAAAGAATGAAATAGACGAAGCCTATGATCGTTTATTACGTTCTATTTATATAACATATGCTTCTGAACAATCTGACCATTTTATTTGCCACGGAGTTATTAATTTATTCAAAGAACTCCCGGCTAAACGAAAAAAAATCAAACAACCCAAAGAAATAGTACTAACCCCGCGAGAGTGGTTAAATCACCCCGATGAACCTTGCTTTGCATAACAGATGTC
>JAOZRY010000191.1 GCA_029939965.1 Bacteroidales bacterium
GCTCACCATCGTTTGTAAAAAGCAAAAGCCCTGTGGTATTTCTGTCGAGGCGACCCACAGGATATATACGTTCTTTGCAAGCTTTATCTATAAGCATCATCACTGTGTTGCGCTTTTCAGGATCGTCGGTTGTTGTAATATAACCTTTTGGTTTATTTAAAAGAACATACCTTAATGTTTCAGCAACCAGGGTTTGATCGCCAATCTGAACTTTATCAGTTGGTTTTATTTTGGTTCCAAGTTCACTTATGGTTTCACCGTTCACCATTACCGCTCCGGTTTGGATAAGAGTGTCGGCTTCGCGGCGCGAGCATATACCTGAGTGTGCAATATATTTGTTGAGCCGGATCATCCCATCATCAACTACGGGTTTGTTTGATTTTTTGGTATGCTTACGTTTTGCTTTTTCTTCACTGGAGAACGCAGTATGTTTCTTTTCAAACTTAATTTCCCCTTCCTTTTTGAAGCGATCGCTTATGAGTTCGGCTGTTTTATGCGAGCGGGAAGATTTTGATTTCTTTGGGGGTTTTGAATCTGATTTTTTCGTTGTAAATTTAGAAAAATCACCATGTCTTTTTTTTCCACCCGATGTCTTGGGTTTTTCCTTGTCTTTCATATCCATTTAAAATTGGAGCGCAAAAGTAGTAAAAGTAATTAAAAACGAAAGTTATAAATCAACTTATCAGGAGGTTACATCCTCTTACATCAGAATTGTCAAAACGGCCTAAAACTTCAAATCTGCCGCTTGATGATATTCGGCCCAAATCCTGAGTGGCAATAAAACTGCAAGAATGGATATTGGCCAGATCAATTACATTGATGCCCCCCGTTTTATGTTTTTCGAGAAGACTTAGTGGATCGTTCACATCGCGGATCAAAATTTTCATCCAGGGAGGTGTATGAAAAATCCCATCTCCATCAGACCAAGCCTGCGAAAATAATTCAGTCATTCCGTATTCCGAATGAATTCTGTCAACACCAAAACCAGAACATAATTTACCATGCAACTCTTCTCTTATCATTTCTTTGCGCCGGCCTTTCATTCCACCGGTTTCAATTATTGTAGTTGTTTTTAGGTTAAACCTGAATTGTTCAATCAAATCGAGTAAAGCAAATGTTACTCCAACCAAAATAGTTTTTTGCCCCTGATGCTCCAGGTGGTTTATTTTTTTACTTAGTTCGTCAAAATTATAGAGGTAAAAACCACTTTCGGAATGGCACGAAAGTTTAACCAGCTTGTTTACCATGTAAACGAGAGAGGAGTTTTGTTGTTCGAGGTAGGAGGGAAGTAGTGCAAGGATACAATAATCAGAAATATCTCCATAAAATGCATTAAACCCGGTGGTGAATGATTTTTCATACACATCAGGACTATCGAAATAATGTTTGCTGGTAGTTTTTGCTGTTGTTCCACTACTTTGGAAATATCCTGTTGGATTGGCGTTTCCGGTAATAACCGTATGGTTTTTAAAAAATTCGACAGGCAGAAAAGGAATTCCGGAAATCGAGTCAACCTTTTTGGGTATGATTTTGAGATAGTCGGAGAATTGCTTGTAAAGCGGATTGTTTTCGTATTGATATCGAAATATTTTTATTGCAACATCGTTGAAACTATCATCAGAATCAATATCAAAAACGATTTCCTGATAATTATTATGTTTTTTTAAATTCAAATCAATCTTTCATTAATACATTGAAAACGACCATAAAAATATTTATTTTACTTATCATGTTCGGTTTCTTTTTGAATTCGTGCATGGAGAAAGAAGAATACCCTGTAGTTCCTGCCCTAAAGTACATGAGTTTTACTAAGTTTGTTCATCCTGATGGTTTTGATACACTGGGCGTTTTACTGGTTTCATATACTGATGGTGATGGTGATCTTGGAATTTCTGAATACGACACAACCAACTACAATTTTTTTGTTGGATATTATGTAATGAACAATGGAGTACTCGAACCGGGCACAGTTTATAATAACCTCACCGGCAAATTCGACACCATTAATTTTAATAACCGGTTTGGCCCTTTGGCTCCCGATGGTTATGTGGGTTGGATAAAAGGTGAAATTGAAGACACCATTGTTCCGTTGTTTGATCCTCGATCTACTAAAGAGTATGATACTATACAATTCAGGGTGTATATGACAGATCAGGCCGGAAACAGAAGCGACACTGTGATTACTCCACTCATCATTGTAAAAAATCCGTAATCTTTTAGGGGAACCTCTTAAAATGCAACTTTCCGTGTTGTAACACAAATTTAAAATACTCATCCCGACAATTTGGGAATCCGGTATTAAATTCGCTTATGCCTTGCGCTTTACTATTTTAGGCTCTTAAAAAGCCACTAAGCTGTCACAAAATAATTACTTGGATTTTAATTAGGGGAAATTGTATAATTCCATGATGGATTTACTTCATGATAATTTATGTTTAAGTTCTCCAAATCATTTTTTGAAGCTTTTATTCCTTTAACCCAACTTGGCTATAACCAAATTCATCATCCTGGCTAACAACCACTTACGAAATTAGTGGTACACTACATATTTTTTCACCGCCGGTTGTGTTTGCTTACAGTTTGTCGCCTCATATATTTGTCTTACTTCATTTATAGGAGTTGATGGTTTCCTTATATACATTACTTTCTTGTCAGAAGGTAGGGGCTGCTGAAAAAAACCCATAAGTTTGTCAGTTGGGAAATTCAGCGTATATTTGTTGGGATATAAGCAAGGAAATATGACTAAACAACGAAAAAGGCGTGCATCTGCACCTGATTATGTCAGTCCAAACCAACTTACGCTGGAAGGATTTGAGACACCCTTCGAGCAGGCACTCAATCCAAAAAACCGATGGGTTACATTGGCAAACCTAATTCCCTGGGATGAAATATGCAACCTCTACCTTAAGCATGTTGGCGTAAGCAATACTGGTCGGCCACCGATCAATCCCAGGATTGTAATAGGGTCAGTGATCATCAAACATCTATGCAACATTGATGACAGGGAAACTGTAGATCAAATTTCGGAGAACGTTTACATGCAGTACTTCCTGGGATATTCAAGCTTTACCAATCAGGCACCTTTCGATGCCTCACTGTTTGTTGAGTTCCGTAAAAGACTTGGCTTCGAACAGCTCAATGCCATAAACGAACGGATCATTTCGCTCAGGGCTAATCTCGCTACACAGCAAATCAACACGCATGAGGCCAATGCAGAGGGTAGCGATGCGCCCAAAACAGGTTCAGCCCCAGACAACCATTCACAATCCGCCCAAGATGAAAAGCAACATACTGATGCTCCAACAATCAACAAAGGGCGTTTACTCATGGATGCTACGGCGTGTCCACAAGATATTGCTTTTCCAACCGACTTGAATTTGCTTTCAGACGCAAGAGAAAAAAGCGAGTACCTGATAGATTTGCTTTATGATCCTGATTTTCACAAACAAAAACCAAGGACCTATCGCAGGTTGGCACGAAAAAGATACCTAAACACGGCACAAAAAAAATCTAAATCACGTAAAACCATCCGGGCAGCCATTGGAGGCCAGTTGCAATATCTTGCACGCAACATCAAATCGATAAACAATCTTCTGGACACTTACGACCAAATTCCTTTTGAAAATGAGGACTACAAATATTTACTGGTCATCGGTACAGTTTATCAGCAACAAAAAGAAATGCACGTTAAGTGTACCAATCGCGTAGATCATCGTATTGTAAGCATTCATCAACCCCATGTAAGGCCGATAGTAAGAGGCAAAAGTCAGGCAAAAGTAGAATTTGGAGCCAAGATTCACGTATCGCTGATTGATGGGATATCATTGCTGGACGAAATCAACTGGGAGGCTTTCAATGAGGGTAGCCACATGATGGATTACATTGAAAAGTACAAGATCAGGTTCGGATATTATCCAAAAGAAGTTCTTGCCGATCAGATTTACTGCACCCGCGCTAACCGAAAGGCCTTAAAGCTAATAGACATCAAGCTATTAGCAAAGCCTCTTGGCAGACCGCCGGCAGTGTCGAATCATGTAAGACCGGGCGAAAGGAATCCTATCGAGGGCAAATTCGGGCAGGCAAAAACGGCATACGGTTTAGACCGGATACACGCAAGGCTTCCAGAAACAAGCGAATCGATGATTGCCAGCATAATTCTAGTACTCAACCTGGTCAATTTGGCCGGGATGGGAGTGCTATGCCTTTTTGATAATGTTATTGTAAGTTTTTCAGCAAAGTACCTGAGATATTTCATGCTGCCATCAAATTGGAAAAATGAAAACCGTAATAATTTAATTCTAAATTTTGAGCCAGCGGCATGACCAAAAATAATGATGATGAAGATACCGGGTTTTTCAGCAGGCCCTATTTAGTATGCCTAATATTAAAATCCCACTTCAATGGACTTTGCACGGCGCGACAACATTCATAATATTATCATTTAATTTCTCCCGAAGTTAAACACCCTTGGGGCATAATGCAAGTGAGACAAAAACTATCGATGAAAGCGGTTTAATTCAACGGTGAGTATATGGTTTTGTGGCATATTTTGAAGAACCAAACTTTCAATTCATGACAATTATAATTTAGTGCTATAAACTTTATTAACAGCACTTATCGGCTATAAAATATATTCATTGTTAACTGATATTTTTATCTTCCACAACATTTTTTATATTTTTTTCCACTACCACATGGACAAGGTTCATTTCTACCAACCTTTTTCCCTATTATAATAGGTTCAGATATTTTATTTTCATTGTACGAGTTGTTACCATGATTAGTATCCAATAAATTATGCATTTGAGATGTATTATATTTGTTTTAATCATTTTTTCCTCCTTCAATTATATAAGTAGAAAGTTCTCCAATATTTGCTAATTCATTTGATATTTCACTTCGTAACTTTGCAAATTTCTGATGGGTAAAAAGGATACTTTTTTTAAATATTTTTTCTTCTTCTATGAATTCAATTGTTGAAATACTATCAGGTTTCTCCCACAAATGAACAAAATTTGAGTTCCATAAATCACTTAAAAATTGCCCTATCACTTTTCCTTTTAATATTTTTGTTATATTAATAAAGTTATCAAAAGTATTCTGTACTATAATTTCAATTGATTTTAAAAAATCATATACATATACACTTCCCCAAAGAACAGCAATCATCTCCGATTTATTATCAATGAACATATCTCCTGACAAATTGGAAAGATATTTTTCATATTCTTTAATATGTACATAAAAAAATCTGTCAGGTTTGCATTTTTTTTGATTGTTGTTTTCAGCCCAAAACATCAAATTTTTATCCCAAATTTTGCCACTTATTGCAAAAGAGATTTTACGTTCTTGCATATACTTTAAAAAATATATTTCAAGAGTTATAATAAAGTTCTGTCTGTCGCTTATAAAGTTATTTACAACATCTTCTTTTGCGAGTGGTTTACACATCCCTGTTTCAACTGCCGAAAGAAAATCGTTATCAAAATCGAAGTTGTACTTGTCAAGTTTTCTTGCAAAACTTTTGATGCCGAAATCATAACTTAAATTGAATTCCTCTAATGTTAGGTAAAACTTACTTAATGCTAAATCATATCCTGTATCTCCAATTAACTTATCTGATATCTCTACTTTTTTATAATTTTTTGTTATTGCTATATTCAAAATATCTGTATATCCATACAAAAGCAATTTCTTAAAAGAAATTAAGTAAATGTCAAAATCGTGAATTGGATTTAAAATAAAGTTATTAAATGATTCTTCAACTTTCTTATGGTTACCATAGAAACAATAATAATTAATTAAAAAATCATCAAAGTATTGAAAATTCTTTTTATAAAGTTTTGACTGTTTTTTTTGAAGTAATTCTGAAAATCTAATAACATTTTCAAATTTTTTTGCCGTCTCTTGGTGTCCACACGTTTCTAATATTACCTCTTCAACATTATAATTTTCAATAAATTCTTTTGGTAATTTTTTTGAGAAGAAATCGTAAGTTATTTCAAATATTTCTAATATATCTCCATTTATATATTTATCCCAAAATTCCTTTGTTGTCATAATTATATTATTTTTTCTTTCCATTTAATGTGTTTATCGCTTTTTAAATTGCAGTTAACGTATTAGTGTTTTATGCGAAATTCAAAAATAGGCAAAAAAGTTAAAAGCGAGAGAAAAATGTTTAAATAATGGAATGTCGGCTACCCGCATAAAATTAGACACTACTAATTATCAATTCATTATAAATAAGCCCTTCAAACTTTGATATTAACATGGCCGCTTTAAGCTTGTTA
>JAOZRY010000867.1 GCA_029939965.1 Bacteroidales bacterium
AAACGGATAACTTTTTCGCCGAGAAGGGTAAAAGAAGGCATTCCGTAACCGGTTTCCCAAAAGTTCTCTACCAGAGCAAATTTTGTATAAGGATAATCGCCTATCAACCCCTGATACATTTCCATATATTGTTCGGTAACTTCGAGATATTTATTAGCGATGCCTTCGTCGGGAGTACGAAGAAATGCCATCGCTTTTATTCCACTGTTCATATCGTACGAATACTCGTTGAACGCGGCGGCAATTAAAAAAACCTCCTCCTGTGGCTTATCGCAAAACCAGATATCGATGTGTTTGCCCGATACTGTTTCTTCGTAGATACGCTTGCCCTGGGTTACATTTTTCCACCCATCGGGCAGTTCGGTTGTAAGAGTAAAAGTCATCAATTTATCTTCAAACACAGGAACCCAAAATGTAGAGCCTGCCAGATAAACGCCAAGCGAATCGATAATACCGGGCGATTGAGAAAACCCCCTCTGATAATTTTCTTCGCTTTGCTCAATTTCAAATCCAATTTTTCCGTGGTATGAAATAATAAAATTATTGGCCGTGCCTTTAATTTTCCATTTTGTTAGTTTTAATTTACTCCCGTCATCAGCTTCTTCCCTGTCCATGCCAACATCCGATGCATCGGTATCATCCTCTATTTTTTTTAATGTTATTTTTTTTGATAGGCTAACCGGCGTAAAAGCAGCATTTAGCAGAAACTCTCTTTTAAAATCTCCCTCGATGCTAATGGAGTCAGTAACAGAAATTTCTGCAGTTTCAGGATTAATTTTCACAAAAAGTTTATGATTTACTGTCTGGTTATTTTGCGAAAACGATAGGGAACCAAGTAAGATTAGTATCCCAAATAGTATTACATTTTTCATAAGTTAAATATTTTTTCAAAAATAAATAAACTTGCGACTAATGAGTATTTATCTCACATTATTTATTTGTGCTTTACAAAATTTATTTGTGCTTTACAAAACAAGCGAAGGGAAGTCTGATCGGTTTTTAATAAAATTATAAATTATCCCATCCTATTGCTCAACGGAATTATTGCTTGTTGAGGTTATTAATTACTTTATTGATTCGCGCTATCACTTTTTTGTAATCAATCGCTGCCCATGCCTCCAACAACGGAATGTACTTTTTGTTACCTGTTTCTTCAACCTTATCGAGCAGCAATAATATCAAATCCCGCGACCGGTCTTTGAGGTAACTCATAAGGTACGGCCCGTTTCCTTTGTCCAGCATATCATCAAAACCCTGGAGCAATTCCCCGGCATAGGTTTCTCTCTCAATTTCCCACCCCTTATCTGTGTAAACCAGCATTGGCAGGCGATAGTCATACTCTATTCGTAAATACTCATTAATTATAGTCCAATCAACCCTCGCCAAAACTTCATCGCCGGTAATATGTGCATAGTACCCATAAAAAGGATTTTTGTGAAACCCATGTTCCAAAATATTTTTCGCTTTCGAACCTTTCAATATCTTTACAAGTAGCGATCTGCCACCACTCATAATCAAACCATCGGCAGCTCGCAAAATGGCAACTATTTCCTGGTGAGGCAAACTATTAATTCCATTCGCATCGAGGGTATATTTTACTCGGTGTACTTTTCTACTCATCTGGTTTATAATTTATTAATGTTAACAATTCGTTTTTCACAATATTCAGGCTCTTAATTTGGAAAACTAACCAACATGTTGTTTAAATATTTTGTTGTCAATTTC
>JAOZRY010000192.1 GCA_029939965.1 Bacteroidales bacterium
CTTATTAATTACAAAAACCGTGTTTCCCCTTTGTTTCGATAAAATAATATCCTTGGGTATTACTATCGCACTATCAAGCGCGGCAACTATAATTTCACCTTTGGCAAACATGCCCGGTCGTAGCAAAAGCCCGGGGTTATTAATATTTACCAAAACTTTGAACGAGCGGGTATCGGGATCGATTGCAGGTGACAATTGGGATATTTTACCGGATAATGTGTCATCGGGAATGGTATAATTCATTATCCTGATATTTTGCCCTACCCTGATGGTGTTGATGTTTTTTTCGGCAAGGTTTAGCTCCATGTGCAGCTTGCTGTAATCCATCAGTTTTACCATTAATGTATTTGCCTCAACTTTTGTCCCCGGTGTAAAATATGGAAGCTCGACAATTACCCCCGAAATAGCCGCCGTGATTTTTAACTTTTGCAAACGGATCATAGCGTCCTCGTGGGAGTATTCGGCATTTATAAACTCGATTTCTGCATTTTTTAGCTCGCTCAGGGTCACACCACCTTTATCGTACAACGACTTCTGCTTTTCGAAGGTTTGCTTTGATATCTCCAGGTGCAACTCTAAAGATGAAAGTTTTATGTTGTTTTCATATTCTTTATCTTCAAGTAAAATTATCTCATCACCTTTTTTTACATAATCGCCCAGGGCATAAGGTCTGCCGGTTGACGGATTTGTTAAAAGCTTATACTTGCCCGTAATTTCAGATTTTTGGCCGACCTCTTTCACCGGCGTTACAGTCCCGGTGGTGCTGATGTATTTTTCAATGGATTTTGGTTTTACTTCTATGACCGAAACAGGCACTGAAATATCCTTGTTCAATTCGGTGGGGTTTTCGTTGCAGGCCATTAGGATGGCAGCAATTAACAGGAGGGTCAATATTTTTTTCATTGGTTTAGATTGGTTTAATTTCTGTTTCTTTTTTATAATGTGAGTCCGGTCTAAAAAGCTACATTTTGCCGCGAAACTTGTCCGTCCATACGGACTCCTTTCGTTCGTATGGATGCGCTAATATGTTTTTCTAATTACCATGTAATCATGCGTTTGAAAACAATAAAATTTCGCTAATGTTCAAAAACTTCGTTTTTAGCCGGACCCATAAGTTTTTAGAGTTTTAACTTTCTGCGATAGAGGTAAAAATCACTTACTAATTTTTTTATTATCTTTTATTAGGCATGTTAAATAACTATAAATACTCCAAACTTTAGTTCACTTTAAGTACTACTAATTATCTCAAATTATCCTGTAATTCCTGGGGCACAAACGATGTATTGTTTTCGAAATCCCAAAGCGACTGGATTTTCATGTTTATCAGCTCGAGTTTATAATTTATCAATGCGTTTGCAAGGTTCATTTTCTTTTCCGAAAGTTGATTTTGGAACAGTTCGAGGTCCATACTTGTCAGGTCGCCGTTCCTGTAGCGTTCCAGGTTTATTTCATAAGTTAGTTGGGCGTTTTTTTCGTTCTGCTCCGCAATTTCAATTTGCAAAATCAGGTTGTTCAGGTTTCTGTAAATCTGTCTGATATTAATTATAATATTGTCTCTTTGGGTTTGGATATCAATTTCTTTTGATTCAACATCAATTTCGGCTGCACGGATCCTTGCTTTTCTTTCGCCCCAATCAAAAATTGGGATTGAAAATGAAACCCCAACTTGCGGGCTTTTGGTTGGTTTTTCATACACGTTGGCCAACATTTCGTTGTTTCCCATAATCCCAAGCGAAAGCTGAACATCGCCCCTAAATTCATTTGTTGCGGAGGTTTCTATCAAATTGAATTTTGCATTATTTAGATCAATCTGCCTTTGGCTAAGTTCAAGCCTTTGCGATAAACCATTCTCGATAGCTTTATCCAGCGAAACATTTACCGGCTTATAATCAATATCAGTAGAAACCATAATATCCTCATAAAGCGACAAGCCGATTAATTGCTTAAACTGATCTTCGGCATTTTCCAAATCAACTTTTTTATAATCCAAATTCGACCTGCTTGTTGAATAATTCAGTTCGGCCTGAAATAGTTCATCTTTGGCCGACAAGCCGCCTTCAACCTTGCTTTGAATAATACCTTTGCTGATCTCCTGGTTTTTGAACTCCTCCCCGGCAATATCAAGGGCCATTTGTTTTTGATAAATCGCGTAAAATGCTTGGTTGACCTGATATTCTAAATTTAACATTTCTATTGAATAGGCTAAAGTGGCATTTTCAAGGTTAAGCTGGTTGCGTTCCAGGTCGAGCTTTGTTTTGTTATAGGTGAACAAGGGCTGATTGTAAGCTAAATACAAGTAGTTGTTGTACCCCTTGTAATCTGAAGATAAATTATTTACTTCTGAAGAATTGTCCTGGTAACCAAAATCATTTCTTAACGACAGGGACCCATCAGTGAATTTAATTGGCTGGGAAATTATCAAACTGGCATTTGCCCCTTTGTTTTCGGTGGTGTACCATTCCGAATAAAATTCATCATACCTCTCTTCCCGTGAAAAACTAAAAGGGGTGACATTAAAATAAAAACGGGATTTTAATGATGCCAATTGAGCATTAAGATACTCTTTGTTTTTCTCCATGTTCAACCTCGACCTTCTGATATCCGGGCTGTTCTCGAGGGCAATCTCCATCGATTGTTCAAGGGTAACAAGCTTTTGTGGATATGAATGCAGGGATGTCCCCAGGATTATTGTTAAAACGAGGATTAGTTTTGCTATTTTCATATTTGATAATTTTTATTCTAATTATTTGGTTTGGGCCGGGTAGTACAGACGCACGGCCGTGCGTCTGTACTACCCGGCCCAAACCTGCAACCTATTCATTCTTCACCCATTTAACGGCATCTGCAAATATCATTTCACCTATTGATTTATTTGTGAGTTCAACCTTTGCAGTTGAAGGGGTTACGAAAAATGACCCGAGGTAGTTCCATCCGTCTTCCAACTCCTCGTCCGACAAGGTTATCTCATCCATCCCATCTTCGTGGTAAACCTTGAAATTATAATTGGATTTTTTTGCCGATCCCCGCCTGTTGACATTTATTTTCTCGACATGACAATAGACATCATACTGCCCATCACTTTCCAATGGGGCTTTCCAGGTGGCAGTACGTTCGCCATGGCCCGCTTTGGTGTAAACGGCCGAACGGACATATTTCCCGTAGAAACCTGAACGCAACACGGGCTTCCATTCTGCCGGGGGGTTCCACCAGCGTATCCCTGAATATTTATACCCCTGCTTTTTGTTTTTATCAATTAATGATTTTAGATATGATTTTTGCAAATCCTGTTGAAATTCAAAATTCTCACTCTCGTTGTCAACAAGGATTTCGTTGTCGTTGTCAAGATCGGTAAAAAGTTTGCAATCTATAATTTCATCCAATATGGCTGTTTTTTTTATTTCATCAAAAGATGAAAAATCATAGATGAGGTTGTTCGGAAGGTTTTCGGAAATATGGGTATAAATATTCATGCGGGCCGGTTCTGAAATAAAAACAAAACCAATCTCTTTGGCAGTTTTTGCCGGAATATGAAGTTTTTGGGAAAAGTCAGGGGTTTCAATGGAGCCTCTACGACGTTGGTTGTTCGGATCGTCAAGATCTATATTTATTGTAACCAGCCCATCCACTTCCTCAGGGTTTGAAATCTTGAAACGGACCTGGTATTTTGTAAATTCACCTTCCATTACTTTATATGTCTGAAGGTCTTTGATAAGAAAGCCCGGTAACTCCTTTTTCGAAAACCAATTGTCAACTTCGCGTGAAATATCCTCATTAAAATGACCCTCAATATCCTTTTCAAAATCCTCAAATGAAAATGACCTGTTTTTATGATTTTCGATAAATTGGTTTAAAAACCCATTAAACTCATCATCACCATATCTTGCCCTGAAAACCGAGAATAAATATTCCCCCTTGGCAATTATTATATCATTCAAATTTACTTCATCGTCTTCATCATCAACATCTCCCGACTTTTCTATCCCGGTTTCCAATAAGTGGTTTAATGGGGCCTCTTTTAGTTCAAGGTTGATGCGCTCACCTCTGTTGATACCTGTAAAAAACCATCTGTATGACGAAACCGAATTTTCGTTCCTGTCCTTCAAATATGCTTCAAGGGCAAGGTTGAGCACGGGCCATTTTTCGGATTTGAATTGTGTAATAAAAGTGTAGTAGTTTGGCAGGAGGGTATATGTGTTCCGGTCCATCACATCAAACATATACCACTCCTCATGATCGGCCATATAGTTTCCGCGGATAAACCTTTTGAAAATACGTGCCTGAAGTTCTCCGGGCGAAACCTCTTCATTGTCACGGATCATACGCTCTTCCGACCGTTTCTTTCGTTTCTTAAAATCCGTCTCCTCTAAAATAACGCCCTTTTCGGGATAAAACATAATTTCGGGCTGAACGGCATCGCTGCTTACCGACCAGATATGTTTATCCAACGCAAAATGCAGTGGCACTTCGGCTAAAATAAATCGATCGAAAGGATATTCAAGCCCAATCTTGGTTTCGTATTCATTTTTTAATTCACGGATCAAATTCGGAAGGCTGTCGGTAAAATCATTAAAATGATCCAGGAAATATTGGTTACCCTCTTTTGCAAATAAACTGTATTCAATTGAGTCAACCTTAATTGAATATTTATTGTAATCAGCTATCAACAAACTTATTTTTGGCAATGCCACTTTAGGTTTGAATTCAAATTCCCCTGGGCTGGTTTTATTTGTTCCCCCTTGCGAAACGGCCACAAGATTGGTGTCGGTTTTTACCTTTAACGTAAATTTGGTGAAATCAGGAAAATGCAGTGCCGGTTTGGTCGAGGCGTATCCCACACCAGATGTCGGATACCATAATGATCCGCTGGTAAGGCATACAAACCCATCCTGCAAATAGGCATATCGCTTGCGGACCCTAAATATCTCAAGCGAAAAATTATCTTCGTACCCGTCAAGGTTTTGATCAAGAAAATGAGTACTTTCATTAATTGTCCCTTGATAATTTATTGACAATTCGGCACTATCGCCCGGCAGCAACCCGCCCGGGTACTTTATCATCAAAAGATGCATCTTACGCTTATATTGCAGTTTTTCACCATGCGATCCTGCCGAAATAATTCTTAACGATGGATTAAGGCTAAAGATTAGGGTGTCGATACCAAAATCAGTTTCGTTGCAAATCCCCAGGCCGGCCATTACGGCAATTTCCTTTCCGAGATGCTCAAGCTCAATATCGCAAGAAGTTACCTTTACTTTGGGGGCATTAACAAAATCGTTGTTCAATTGGATCATTTGCTTTTTGAAACTGATATCCCCTTTTTTTATGCTGATATATTTTTCTGCAAAGAAACCTGCAAGACAAAGGCTTACTATGGTGAGGAGAATTGGGAACGAGGCCATTTTCCGCGATTGTGGCAACCGCTCCAATTTGAATACCGTAAAAAATATTAGCCCAAGCCCAAAAAAGAGATAAATCCCGCGATGCATCAAGACCTCGTAAAAATTCCCAAACCCACCAATTGTTGAGTTCATCATAGGTATTTGATATGCAATGTAATCGAACAGGTGGTAGTATTTTGTGTTTAGATAAAAAATTGTTAAAGCGATGTAACCCAGAAGTATGATAAAGGTAATTGCCTGATTTTTTAATACTGTCATTAAAAAGAAAGATAGCCCCAAAATAAAAACCAGGGTCGGCACACTGATCAGCAAAGGATAGAAAAAGAACTCCAATATGCCCTGGGTCGAGTCGCTGCTGATAAATGAAAAACCAATCCCCATAATCAGGACAATTAGATTGAGGATAAAAAATACTGACAAAATACCGAGGGCTTTCCCTAAAATGTATTCGGCGTTTGTCATTGAGCGGGCATAAATAACTTCAACAGTATCGTTTTTCCTGTCTTGTTTTAAAAATTCAGAAGCCAAAAACACAGCAACAATTGCCTGTCCGAGGTTTAGGATTATCAGGTTAGCATAAGGTATGGAGGCCGGTAATGCCCTGTAAATCCAGGGGGCGCCACTTGCCGGGACAAACACTGCCACATTAAAAATGCCTAAACCAATAATAGCCAGACCTGCAAATATCCTGAAAAACCAGGAACGCAACAGGGTCCGCATTTCATATCTGGCGATAGTATTTATGATGTGAAGTTTTATCATTGGTCAATGGGTCAATGCTTAAATGTTTAAATGCTTCAATGGTTCAATGGTTCAATGCTTCAATGCTTCAATGGTTCAATGCTTCAATGATTTAATGGTTCAATGTGGCAATGCTTCAATGGTTCAATG
>JAOZRY010000868.1 GCA_029939965.1 Bacteroidales bacterium
CATCTAAACATATCGGTTATATGCATTTCTTTTCATGTAGCTGAACACAAAATGATGTACCCATTTAAAAAACCATAACAATGAAAAGCCCATTCACAGGAGGAGAAGCAATTCTTAATAAAGAAAAACGGGAAATAATTGTCCAACTAAGGTGTCGGCATTTTCTGGCGCACACTAAATAAATATCCGGCTGCATAAGCCGAATGAATTTCATATTCAAGAATGCCGTTTTCCTTATAATATTTAGGTATAAAAGAAGCTTCTGACATGCTTTTCTCCAGCCCGGAAATAATTACCCAGACTCGTTTTCCGGAGGATATCTTTTCAAATTCTTCATCATACACAGTTGACGTTTCTTTATAGAAAGATAAAGATAGTTCCGGAAGATGAAAACGCTGACGATAATAAGCAAATGTTCGTGAAGACCAAATATCAACTATAATAACATCATCTGGTTCAATTTGCTCTTCAACCTGCATGAGAACATCCCTTACCTCATTTCTCTCTGTATTTACTTCATATTTTATGGTTTTTAGGGTCATTGGCAAAATGATGAAAACACTTAAAAGAAAATATATCATCGTTCGGTTTTTGGTATTGGCTGATGCCAGAAAATGGAAACCCATGATGATAAATATGGTAACGACCGGCTGTAGAAACAAAGTAAGTCTTGCGGCAAACGGATATTTTTGAAGACCCGATGCCAGTAGCGCAAAAACAGCAGGAAGAATAAGCAAAAAAAAGTGCTCCCGGTTGGTTCGCCAAAGATTAAAACCTCCTGATAAAAACAGAAATCCTGCAACCCCGCCTATGGTATATCCCATAGGATTTTTAAAAATTTGTTGATAGCTTACAAAGAACCATTTCAAATCTTGAATTGATGTGGGTGGAAAAGGCATAAATGCATTTTTCCAATAAGTCATAAAAAAACCACCCTCTTCAACCCTACCGTAGATTATCATATACATTGTTATGAAAAACAATAACCAAAATGAGGATATCACAGCGTAGAACAAAAACATCCTGCGGTTTTTATTTATTAAGGATGATATTATCATCGAAGTCCCTATCGAAGCTAGCACAAAAACCGCAGGATGTGAAATAAGCATGGAAACGTAACCGATTAGAATTAATAACACACCATTTTTAAAACTACTTCCTTTATTTTTTTGTTGAACAGCCAATAATATTAGTGCCATACAAATGGTACTATCCGAGGAGTATTGTTTTACTTCTGATGCAAAATATATGGAGGTGGTTGATATAATGAAAAGAAACAATCCAAGCCCAAGAACTTCTTTATGAAGCATTCGATGTGCAAGAAAATAGAAAAGAAAAACCGACAATAGCCCGGCTAAAAGAGGGAACAACCGGAGTGCAAACTCATTATTACCAAAAACCTGAGTAAAAAACTTTTCTATCCACAGAAATCCAACAGGGGCTTTCTGATCCATATCTAATGGCTGAATTAATTCCGCATAGGATTTATGGACTATGTTTATCGAAACGGCAGCTTCATCACGCCAAAGCGATCTGTTCGACAAATAGGGAACTACCCGAAATAATAACCCGATTAAAAGAATGATTAGTACTGTTCTTTTAGAATTTAAAAACTTGCTATATTTCCAGGTGCTGGTTTCTTCAATCATATCCAGAATTATTTGAGTGTAAAAATACTATCAAAAATGAATTCGATATCTTTCATCAATTATAAATCGTAAATC
>JAOZRY010000869.1 GCA_029939965.1 Bacteroidales bacterium
AACAAATTACAAACCTGAAAAAATTATTTGGTATTGAATATCATCACCTTGAATTGCTTTTGGGAAGCGATTAGTAAGATGTTGATTTATACTTTTCGCTTACCCTATCTTTTGTTTAAATCCTTTCTAAATTTTTTATTCCTGTCTGTAATTCCGATTTAGAATATATTTTTGTGGCACGAATTTGCAAAAAGTGTTACGATGAGTTTAAAAAGATTTGGGGTTTCATTAGAAGATAATTTACTGAACGATTTGGATGAAATTGTAGAACGAAAGCAGTTTCCAAATCGCTCTCAGGCAATCCGGTTTTTGATATCGCAATCGAAGGTAGAAGAAAAATGGGAGGATGATGTTGAAGTTGCAGGTGCGATTGTTATTGTTTATGATCATCACAAAAAAGACCTGCAAACCAAATCTACGGATATTCAGCACGATTATCACGAAAATATTTTATCGGTACAGCACGTACATTTAGATCATAATAATTGTTTGGAAACCATCGCTGTAAAAGGGAAGTCATCGAAGTTGCGAAATTTATCTGACCGATTGATCGCCCTCAAAGGGATAAAACATGGCAAGTTAGTAATGAGTGCATGTGGTTGATAGTTTTTCGGGCATAAAAAGGAAACATACAAATTTGCCTCATCATTTATTTTTATAATTATATAAATAACAATATGCTTAACATTCCTTACATTGGCAAGATAAATAGTAATTTCGATGAACCAACTCACCCCGCCACAATGCGGGAAGCCGAAAGTGAATTAGAAATTTTTGAAGAGTATGCTGAGGGTTTGTTTAAGATAGAGCTTTCCGATTATCTCGAAGTTTATTTTCATTTTGATAAAGCCGAACCTTTTCAATTGAAAACCTATACTTACACAGGCGATTACAAAGGAGTATTTGCTACCCGCAGCCCTCGCAGGCCATCACAAATCGGGAGTACTTTCGTGAAGCTGATCGAAAGAAACGGAAATATATTAAGAGTTAAAGGTTTGGATGCATTGAATAACACACCTTTGGTTGATGTGAAACCGGCACATATACCTTTGAATGAAGAGGATTTGGATGAATCAGAAATTCACAGTAGAAAAAACAGTCCGAGAAAATTGATATTGTCGAATATTTGGGCTGGAAAAACCGATAAACTATTGTTGGATGCAGCTCAAATTCATGGGCATTTTTGTCCGGGGCTTGCATCGGGGGTGATGATGGCAACAAAGGCTATGCAAATAATTAAGAGTAACTCTGATGGCCTGGAAGATTTATTGGCAATTGTTGAAACCAACAATTGTATTTCGGACGGAATTCAGTTTGTAACCGGATGTACCTTTGGTAATAATTCGCTCATTTTTAAAGATTATGGAAAAGTTGCGTTTACACTTACAAAACGCGATAAGAAGGGTGTAAGGATATCAAGTCTGCCTGGTGCTAAAGAGTATATGAAACAAGCCCATCCATTATTTTCGGATAGCTACAAAATGGTGGTTGGGAAACAAAATCACAACGATAAAGAAGTATCAAGATTCAAAATGCTAGGTATTGAAAAGGCCTTTGCAACGCTTACATTGGATTTTGACAGATTATTCAAAATTGAAAAAATTGATGTAGAAATCCCTGACTATGCTCCCTCGCACGAAAGTATTATTTGTGATTTGTGCGGTGAACCGGTAATGGCTACCAGAGTTTCAGAACATAATGGTCAGAAAATTTGTATTCCATGT
>JAOZRY010000006.1:0-13184 GCA_029939965.1 Bacteroidales bacterium
ATTTCGAGCAGTATGCTTGCCGAAGATTTAAAACCCAACCGCCTTGATGCTGCAAAAAATGTAGCGGGAGATTTTATTAATGCCCGCCCAAACGACAGGGTTGGATTAGTAGTTTTTGCCGGCGAAACCTTTACACAAGTTCCGCTCACTACCGATCATGTAGTGTTACGTAATATGTTTGCTGAAATAAAAAGTGGAATAATCGAAGATGGAACAGCACTTGGCGACGGACTTGCCACAGCAGTTTCGAGACTCCGCGACAGCAAAGCCATTAGCAAGGTTATTATTTTGCTAACCGATGGAGTAAACAATATGGGTGCAGTCGATCCTGTTTCTGCTGCCGAAATTGCTAAACTCTATGGCATACGTATTTACACAATTGGAGTAGGAAGCATTGGCACTGCCCCCTACCCCGTTCAAACGGCTTTTGGCAGGCGGTATCAGAATATGGAAGTGAAAATTGATGAAGAATTACTACAGGACATCGCTGAAATGACCGATGGTAAATATTTCAGAGCCACTTCAAACCAGAAGCTCGAAGACATTTATAATGAAATTGACAACCTCGAAAAATCTAAAATTGATGTAACTGAATTTCATAAGAAAAGCGAAGAGTTTTTAATCTTTGCTCTTATAGCATTAATTTTATTTAGCCTCGAAATATTTTTGAAACATACAATTTTTAAAACTTCACCTTAAATAATCAGACAGAAAAGATATGCAGATTTTCAAATTTGCCGAACCGGTTTTCTTTTATGGACTTTTGATGATACCTGTTTTTTTCATCATCTTCAGGCTTATGCTTTCATGGAAAAAGAGAGCCCTGAAGAGGTTTGGAGAATCAAATCTGATTAGGAAACTTATGCCTGATGTTTCAAACCACAAGGCAAGCTTTAAATTTATCATTTTAATGTTAGCCTACACAATGATAATTTTAGGTTTAGCCAATCCACAACTTGGTTCCAAACTCGAAAACATTGAACGTAAAGGCATCGATATCGTGATTGCCATCGATGTATCAATCAGCATGTTGGCCGAAGATATAAAACCTAACAGATTGCTCAGATCGAGGCAGGCTATATCAAAACTTGTTGATGACTTAAAAAATGACCGCATCGGGATTGTTGTTTTTGCCGGTAATGCATACACACAATTACCTATTACAACGGATTATGCTGCTGCCAAACTTTTCCTATCTACAATAAATACCGACATTGTACCCTCACAAGGCACAGCCATTGCCGAAGCTATTGAACTTGCAACAGATTCTTTTGATGAAAACAATCACGAAAAAGCTATCATAATAATTACTGATGGCGAAGACCATGAAGGTGATGCAATAGTGGCAGCAGAAAGCGCAATCGAAAAAGGGATCAGGATTTATACAATCGGTATGGGTCTTGCTGATGGAGCACCTATTCCAATTTACGACAGGTATGGAAATCAGAAAGGCTTTAAAAAAGACCTGAAAAATAATACTGTAATCACCAGACTAAACGAAGATATGCTGAAGCAGATAGCTGTTGCCGGTGGGGGCGAATATGTGCGGGCAAACAATAGTCAGGCCGGTCTCAATTTAATTTTTGATGAAATAAATAAACTCGAAAAAACGGAGTTTGAATCAAGAGTGTTTTCAGATTATGAGGACAGGTTTCAATATTTATTAGCCTTTGCCATAGCACTTTTATTAATCGAGTTTTTTATACTCGAAAGAAGAGGGAAAAGATTTAGAAATGTGAATCTTTTTGGTGAGAAAAGAACAAAAAATCAGGGTTAAACCATTTTATGTAAAATGATATCAAAGCAAAACATCATAATCGTAATTTTTTTTAATATTTTTTTCATTTTGTCTATCCATTTTGTAGTGGCTCAAAGCGAGAACAAATTCATCAGACGCGGAAATAATGCATTTGAAGAAGGTAATTTCCAAAGAGCTGAAATTGATTACAGGAAGGCACTCGAAAAAAACAGCAGCTCAACGAAAGGAGAATTTAACCTTGGTGGAGCAATGTATAAACAAGAGAGTTTTGAAGAGGCTGCCAAAACTTTTGAAAGCCTGGCCGGAGAACAATTAACGCCTGTGCAAAAAGCAGCATCATACCATAATCTCGGTAATTCGTTAATGAATTTGCAACAATTAGAACCTGCAATCGAGGCCTATAAAAACGCATTAAGACAAAACCCTAAAGATGTGGAAAGTAGGTATAATCTTGAGTATGCAAAACGAATGCTTCAGCAACAGCAGCAACAACAACAAAAACAGGATAAAGACCAGGATCAGGATCAGGATCAGAAGGATAAAAAGGATCAGGAAGACAAACAAGATAAGCAGGATCAGAAAGATAAGCAGGATCAGGAAAAAAAGGATGAAGAACAAAAACAGGATCAACAACAGCAAAAAGATCAAAATAAAGATAACCAAGACCAACAGAAACAACAGCAGCAACAGCCAAAACAAATTTCGAAAGAAGATGCTGAACGGATGCTTCAAGCCTTAAAAGAAAACGAAAAGAAAACGCTTGAGAAAATAAAGCTTGAAAAACTTAAAAGTGCCAAAAAGGTGAAATCAGAAAAAGACTGGTAATTCAAAAAATTTATCAGAAACCAAATGAATCAGAGAAACAAAAAAATAGCATTACCAATAATCAACAGCAAAATATACCCAACAACAGCACTGATCCTGATATTTATGTTGCTGTCGGCTAATATGTTTGCTGATGATATAAAATTTACGGCTACCGGTAAAACAGCCGTTCGGGTTGGCGAAAAATTTCAACTCATATACAAAATCAATGCTGAGGGGAAAGGCTTTAACGGCCCCAACATTACAAATTTCCAGGTTCTGTCAGGCCCAAATACATCTACAAACTCTAGTGTACAAATTATTAACGGGCAGGTTAAAAGCAAAGTAGATTATATTTTTTCATACATATTAAAAGCCACTAAAGATGGTAGTTTTAAAATTCCGGCTGCAAGAATTAATGTGAATGGGAAAAATTACACTTCAAATAGTGTTGCCATAAAGGTTGTTAAAAGCTCCGGAACAAGTAAAACTTCAACCGGAGATAACGCAAGTACCGGATCGGCTAACCAACTTTTTCTACGAGCAAATATTAGTAACACTACTCCATTTCAAAACGAACAGGTTATCATTACATACCGGATTTACACCAACATTCCGATTTCCAATATTGACGGATCAAAAATATCTTCTTTCCCGGGCTTTTGGGCTAAAGACCTTATGCAAAATGTAAAAGAGTATCCTCAATCGCGAGAGATGATAAATGGAAAAGAATTTGTAGTAGCACAGGTTAAAAAATTTGCTCTATTCCCTCAGCGAAGCGGTGAGATAATCATCAAACCCGGAGAGCTCGAATGTGTAGCACAAATCAAATCACAAACCAACCGAAAAAGTACCGATCCGTTTTTCGATAGCTTTTTTAATGATCCTTTCTTTAACAGCAGATACCAAAACATCGAAAAACAGCTTTTATCAAATAGCCTCAAAATTAATGTTAAGCCATTGCCCACCCAAAACAAACCGGCCAATTTTACCGGAGCGGTTGGAGATTTTAGCTTCAAATCAGAAATAAGCACATTAGAAGTAAAGGCCAATGAGGCCATTACGCTCAAATACACCTTGCAGGGAAAAGGAAATATTGAGCTTATTGACCCACCAAATATTGTATTCCCTCCAGATTTTGAAGTATATGATCCTGAAATTAAGAACAGTATCAGCGTTAAAACAAATGGGGTTTCAGGCACTCGAACTTTCGAATATCTTATTATACCACGTAATCCGGGAGATTATAAAATAAAATCAATTACCTTTTCTTTTTTCAATACTAAAACCAATAGTTTCCAAAAAATCAACACCCCCGATTATGCCATCAAAGTAAATAAAGGAGAAATGCAAGTAGCTGGAGTTACCTACACAGGAATCGGCAAAGAAGACATCCGGTATATCGCAAAAGACATCAGACATATTAAATTGCCCCCTTTTCAATTACGTCCGATTGACACTTTCTTTTTCAGGTCGTTCTGGTACAATATTCTTCTAATCCTCCCACTAATAATTTCAGTTTTTATTATCATTTTTTGGCGACAAACCGTAAAACGACGTAGCGATATTGTGCGGATGAAAACAAGAAAAGCGACCAAAGCATCGAAAAAACGTTTGAAACTTGCAAACAGTTTTTTAAAAGAAGGAAAAGAAAACAACTTTTATGTGGAGATTTCAAGAGCACTTTGGGGATACCTCAGCGATAAACTTACTATTCCAAAAGCTGAACTATCCATAGATACAGTGAAAGAAATTTTGCAGAAAAGGGGAGTTAATCAAAGTATTACCGATATGTTTATCGAAACGCTAAACAACACTGAATATGCGAGATTTGCACCGGGTGATAAATCAGAAAACATGGAGAAAATTTATAATGAAGCCCTTGGTGTTATTAGTAAAATTGAAAGGGAATTAAAATAAGAGTGTCGGGAAAATGAAAAAATTAATCATTATTATAACCGTTTTATTAATATCAGGGCTTGCATTTGCAGATGACAACCGCATCCTGATTGATGAAGCAAATAAAAATTACAGCGATGATAATTTTGATCAAGCTATAGAAATGTATCAAAAAGTTATCGAAAATGGCTATGAATCAACAGAACTCTACTTTAATCTTGGCAATGCCTATTTTAAGCTCAACAATATTCCCTCCGCTATTTTATACTACGAAAAAGCCAAAAAACTCGACCCTCTCGACAAGGATATTTTGTTTAATCTGCAAATTGCCAATAACAGAATAGTTGATAAAATTGAAACTGTTCCTGATATTTTTTATCAGAGATGGTGGAACATGCTTGTTTATTCATTAACTGTTGAAGAGTGGGGCTGGATTAGCCTGATATCATTTGCACTGATATTTATCATGCTGCTATTTTTCCTGCTTTCAAATATGTTTTGGCTCAAAAAAATGTCGTTTTGGATGGGTTTACTTTTTATACTTTTTTCAGGTACAAGTTACTTGTTGGCAAATCAAAAATATAACTCATTTAAAAAAGACCATCAGGCAATTGTATTTACTCCAACAGTAACTGTTAAAAGCTCTCCAAGCGAAACAGGTATTGATCTTTTTGTAATACACGAAGGTACCAAAGTATTGATAACCGATCATATTGGCATCTGGTACGAGGTGGAGATTGCAAATGGAAGTGTGGGATGGATACAGGAATCTGACTTAATAAAAATTTAACAACCTGGTTATTTCATAAAATTTGTGGAGTTGTTCCACATAATGTTTTAGCAGCAACGAAACCACTCAAAAGTAAACTTCGCGAAATATTCAGGCCAAAAAAAATCCCGCTCTTAATGGAGCGGGATTTTTTTATTACTACACATTATCTTTATAATCCAAGGTTCTCTTTTACCTCGGCAGGAACACCGCCTTTGTTCAACATCAGGAAAATTGTATTCAATTTAATAAATGGTTGTGAAAAATTCATTACAAACTCACCCGACTTACATACACATTTTGCTTCAAAATATTCCTTACCATCCTGATCTTTATTAATACCATAAATCAATAAATATTTTTGCTCCCCGGTAAGTATTTCTGCAAATACTTCTTTACGCATCTCAGGTGTAATTTCCTTTTCAACAATCGGCTTCAGCTCCACCTTATCCTTCGGTTCTTCCTGATTTTTTTCTGTACCGGGCATCTTTCCATTAGGAACAATAGCCATACTTTCATCCGAAAAAATATAATTTTCATTTAAATCGCCATACCACAACACCGAGTAGCCACTCAAAATTGCATTTTTTAAAGTACTCAAAACATCATCTACAGCAATGTTGTAAAACTGATGTTGCTCCCAATTCTGTTTAAACTTTAAATCAATCATTTTATTCATTTCTGATTCCGAATCAGAAGTCAATAAAATATAATCATCCATGGTCAACCCTGAATATTCAGCAAATGACAGTGGAGTATATGTATTGTCTTTATAGTCGAAATTTATTTTGGTTTCACCAATGTATCGCATCAGTGCAGTGTTATAAGTATTCTCCCACTGTTCGGCAAACTGGCTGTTATCATGCTCCTGAGCCATTCTAAGTGTTCCGCGCAAAATCGCATCCATCTCTCCTGTTGTTTTGTCATCCATTTTTTGGTTAGGATACATATATGCACTTTCGGGAGCAAAACCATATTCTTTTGTAAGATCAACCACATCAAAAGCCAATCCATTTTCCGATACTCTTGTTTTGCCATCCGACTTGACATTAAGTCCGGCTTTTTTTACATAAGCATTATGCACAAAATCCATCACCGAAATATCAACTTCATCTTTACCGGTTTTCATCCATTCAGCTTCAAAAAAAGCTGCACCGGCATTACTCCAGCACGAACCACTTCTTTTTAAATCAATTGATTTTGCAGTTTTGTTCTTCTTAACGGGTGTAAGATTGTAATGGGTGTTTTGACCAAATGCGCAGGTTGAGGTGCCTAACACAATAATTACCATCAAAAACAAACTCAAATTTTTTAGTCTTTTCATAAATGCATTGTATTATTTAATTAAAACTTCATCTCTAATTTCAAATTCGGGGCAAATGTAGTATTTTAAAAATTGTTGCTTCACAAATACTATGCTCATTTTATTATTACAACATAAACCTGTTTTTATTAACAACATATCAGTAAATTAATTATTATTTTTGTTCCCAAAAGTGATCGCATCATGGATACAAATTTTATTAAAATGCCATTAAATTTATGATTATCAAGACATAATGGGTATTTTAAGAAAGGATAAACTCCTGATAAAAACCTCAACTTTATTCAGCTATCAGAACTTATTTACATTTTTTTATTTAAAATCGATTTGAATTGGGGGAAATCGGTGATTTGTTCGATTTTTTTTTCAACTTTGTTCATTCAAAATTTATGATTTTTTAGATAAAAATTAATCAAAAAAAGAGTGGGAATTGAACACCGATAACTGATTTCAATTTGCCACTTACTGATTAAAAAGAGTTAATAATCAGGTGTAAGGGTAAATTTGAATCAAATGAATGCAATCGCATTACGAATTTGGAAATACTAAACTATTACGATCGATTTCGATACTTAAATCAAAAAATGTGTTTTATCAGAAAAAATTTGATTGGATACATCAAAAGTCAGAATTTAAAAATTATAATACATACTAATTAAATTGTAATAACATGAAAAGTAAACTTTTACCAATTAGTTTATTTACCCTCATTCTGGGAATTGCCACAATAATTCTCGCAACAGGCTTAACTGAAGAACCTGAAATACCTGTTCAAAATGGTGATTCAGCAAAAAACCATGCGTCAGAATATTTTAATAAAATTCGGCAAAACCAAATTACCCATAGTGTGGATGCCATTGATGAATTGAATGCAATGGAAGCGTCAAATGCCTTGGCACTTAAATCAGGAAATACAACAACTTTAAACTGGCAAGATATGGGTCCTGACAATTCACCAGGAACCATAAGGGCACTTCTATTTGACAATCAAAACTCCGAGTCGTTGATATTGGCAGGTGTTACGGGTGGTATATGGCGTACCGTAAATCAGGGTGCTACCTGGACAAAACTCAATCAAGCCAATCAAAACCTTAAAGTTACCTGTATGGTTCAGGATAATGAAGGTAGTATCTATGTAGGCACAGGCAATGGTTTCTGTATGGATGATCCTGACCTTTTTTATAGTGGAATTGTTGGTGAAGGTATTTTCAAATCCACAGATCAGGATAATTTTACACTTCTTGAACAAACCAAACCCATTCCAACAGAATCAAACGACACTGTAGATTTTGCATACACTTATGATCTTGCTTTTGATAATGCAAACAACAGAATATACTCTGCCACTAACACAGGCCTCTGGTTTTCTGATGATAAAGGAACTACATGGAATAAGGTTACCCGATATGAAAATGACTCTATTACGTATGATGTAACTTATCATATTGATTCCACAATTGTTTGCGATAATTGGTATTATGATGAAGAAACCGGAGAACTGGTAATGGAAGGTATCAATGAACTGGAAAGTACTTTCGATACTTTGGTGAACGAAAAAGTGGAATCAGGAAGAGAAAACAATGAGCAAATATTTGGGAAAATTGAATGTAAAGCCGTGAAGGTCGCCTCCGATGGTTTTGTTGTTGCAACTTTCGACAACAAAGTTTATATTTCAGAAGGTGAGACAGACCCTCTGTTTAAAAACATTTCAAGTAATCCAAAGAATTTTGATATGTTTAGTAAAGAAGTAATTTACTACACAACCAATCTCACCGTAACCGACACAACAAACAACACCCTCGAGAGAGGTCAGAGAACTTTTACGGATGCTACTGATGATTATGATGAATTTGAAGACCCAAACAGTCCTTATTCTAAGTCGAGCCAGGGCAGGACACAAGTTGCCATAGCTCCATCAGACGAAAACGTGTTATATGCTACTTGTTCGAAAACATCCGGCGATATCGAAAATGTTTATTTATCATCTGACAAAGGCTTAACATGGAGGATAGTTTTCCCAGGTGGTTCTACATCTCTGGTGGTTTTTGATGAAACATCATGCTCCAACAATGTTTTATCTGTATTTCCGGATGATCCTTATAAAATCCTTTTGGGTGGGATAGATATGTGGCTCGGAACTCAAGTTCAACCGACCGGATATTTTGACTGGGGAGCCGGGCCAATTACATCAGGCAATTTTCCTGGCATTTATTTTTATGTACCTTCAGGTCATCATAAATACGAATTCGTTCCTGGTGAACACACAAAAATTGTCGTTGCATCAGACAAGGGTGTTTCTTTTGGAAACTTTACTTCTGATGGTGTAGAATTTCAACAAATTGTGCGGGGCTTATCCAACTCGCAGGTTTATAATATGGGAATCTCAGGAAAACGCCATGCCTTCCTCGCAGGCATTGAAGCCCATGGAGTTCAATACATCAGTGGAACCGGGAACTCTCCACAAACAGGTGTTAACATTAGTCCGTTCGAATTCACCAACATATCTGGCGGTTCGTGTAAAGTTTCAGCCATTAATCAAAGCGTTTTTATCATTAGCGATTTAGATGCAAGGATTAACAGAACTGGTGACCAGGGCGAGAGTTATTCATTAAACTTCACCTTACCGAATTCGCTTGTTGCAGACCACTCTGTTGTTCCTTTTGCAATGTGGGAAAGTATAAATGATCAGCAGGCAAAAACAACAGTTAAGTTTAAAGCAAACAAAACATATTATAAAGGTGATGTACTATCTTGCCGCAGTGCAATTAAAGGAGTTGAAGGTGGTAATGGGTATCCGTTCTCATACGTCCTCGAAGAAGATTCACTTGTTCAGGGAGATTCAATTTATGTGAAAGATATAGTACAAAACAAATTTTTCATCGCAGGAAATGATGCTATTTTCTTGACTCGTGATATGCTCAAACTTGATAGCATTATTACTTATGACAATAGCATTATTAATAGAGTAAACGTGTGGAAAATTGCAAAAGTGGATGATGGTACACCAACTTGCCTTGCGCTTTCGAGCGATGCAAACTATTGCTTTGTAGGAACTGATAACGGTAGAATAATTCGTATCGCGAATATTCAGGCTGCCTCAGACATGAACACAGGCGATGTTGATAATCCGTTTTGTGTGATCGCCTATGATCAGTTTGTTCCTGATGCATTTGCAGGCAGATACATTACCTCAATTGCAGTTGATCAAAAAGATCCCTCACATATCATGGTTACACTTGGTAACTATGGTAATACATCATACGTATATCAAGCGATGAATGCTCTTGACGAAATTTCAAATATTACACTCACTGATATTACCGGAAATGACTTACCAAAAATGCCGGTTTATTCTTCAGTTATAGAGATGAACAACTCAAATATTGGCATCATCGGAACTGAACTTGGAGTTTACTCAACTCAAAACCTTAGTGATGCCGTACCTATATGGGAGTTTGATGCATCAGGTATAGGAAAAGCCATGGTTGTAAAACTTGAACAACAAACAACATATAAAGATCGGGAAGAATTACAGGGACCGGATCCATCAGTTCCACCACTTGTTTATGAAGCAGTTGATAATTGGGGTGATATTTATTGTGCAACATTTGGCAGAGGCGTATTCAGGGATGAAACTTTTAACATGCCTGTTGCAATTGAAGAGCATCCGGAATCGAATGGCAACATGGCAAATATTGATCTGAAAATATTCCCTAATCCAATTGATGCACAGGGAACTGTATCATTCTATTTACCAACAAAGCAAAACATAACAATACAAATTTTCAATATCTCAGGACAGTCCGTTAAACAGATCAAATTAAATGAACTATCAGGTGGAGTTCAGGCAATTCCATTTAACTGTGCTGACATGATTGACGGTATTTATATTTTGCGATTAGAGGCAAATGGCCAATTTTTTAATTCTAAATTTATTGTTAAGTAAGGTATTGTTCCATTTTAAAAACAAATAAAACATGAAAAAGATAATTTTTACTGCAATTGCACTTCTTTGTATTTCAATCATATCTTTCGCACAAATAAAAGTTATTACTCCAGAAATTGAAGCACCCGATAATGAAGCTGATAACCAAATGCCGGATGTATTTCTCGACTGGAGTGCAATAACAAATGCAACTGGCTATCATGTAATGTTGGGTAGTGATGAAAATTTTACAAATATTGTAAAGGATACAATAACTCAGTATGGGGCTTACCAATGCATCAAATTAATGTTTAATTCTACATATTACTGGAAAGTACGTGCTATTGAAAATGAAGAATATTCTGAATGGACAGAAATCCGGAGTTTTACAACATTTGAGAAATTATTACTTAATGTTCCCACTGATGGATCAGAAAACAAGCCCGTAGAATTACTTTTGAAATGGAAGAATAAATTTACCCCTGCTGGCGATGAGGTTTCAGGGTTTAATTATTATCAACTGCAAATTGATACAGTTGCATTTTCTGAAAACCCGTTTTTTAACCCTGATCATCTGTTATTCGAACTACCGGTTTGGGACGAATTTATCGAAATAGGCAATATTCAGTATAACCTCATCAACGCCTATTATGGAAGTACATTCCACTGGCGAATAAGAGCCTTACACGATCAGGATACAAGTGCCTGGAGTGAAACATGGACTTTTTCTACAAACGATATTATCACACTTCTTCTACCCAACAACACTATTGAAGATCAAGGTGTTTCACTTCGGATGGAGTGGACTAGATTTGTTGGCACCGAAGAATATGTTTGCCAATTAAATACGGATCCAAATTTTTTAATTAGCGAAACTTTCTTTACCGACTCAACCAAAGTTAGCCGCAACAATTTAATTTATGGTAACAAATATTATTGGCGCGTTCTCGGAAGACATGCACGCGACACATCTGATTGGTCTGAAATATGGGAATTTACTACTGCCGGTGCAGTAACTCTTAATACTCCGGTAAACGGTGCTGATAGTGTTTCGATTAATCCAGATCTGGGCTGGAAACAGATTAAAGGCTCCTCGCAATATCAGGTTCAGTATGGAGTAGATGAAACCTTTGCAGCTACTAATAATTTGTTTATACCAAGCATTGATTCAATTGCAAACCCCATATTCAGAATCTTATCAGACCTTGAATACAATACACAATATTTTTGGCGTATCAGAGGGCTTACCAGTGTTGATACCAGCGATTATAGCGAGGTTTGGTCGTTTACTACAATGGATCAGGTGGGAATTGATGAATATTTTAATAAAGAAAACGTAACTATATTCCCAAATCCGGCATCTAAAAAAGCTGTTCTTCATATAGATGCAATTGAACCCGGAAATGCAAACTACACCTTAATAGATTTAACCGGACAGGAAATCCAATCGCATATTATTTATTTGAATTCCGGGATAAATAACATTTCGCTGGAATTGGATGGTATGGCAAAAGGAATTTACCTTGTAAACATTAAAAACGACAATCAGTTCTATACTATTAAGCTAATCATCAAATAATTTTTTAAGGCATACAAAAAAAAAGCTGCTTCTATTTAAAGGAAGCAGCTTTTTTTTATATGCCTGTGTTTTTTTTAACTACCCAAAGTAGCAACCATTACAGCTTTTATGGTGTGTAATCTATTTTCTGCTTCATCAAAAACAATAGAGTGAGCAGATTCAAAAACATCTTCAGAAACTTCCATTGAAGAAATACCGAATTTCTGGTAAATATCTTCACCAACTGTAGTTTCGCGATTGTGGAAAGCAGGCAAACAGTGCATGAATTTCACTTTAGGATTACCGGTTTTTTCAATCATTTCCATATTTACCTGATAAGGTTTCATCATTTCAATTCTGCGCTTCCATTCTTCCTCAGGCTCTCCCATCGAAACCCATACGTCAGTATAAAGAAAATCGACACCTTTAACGCCTTCATCCACATCTTCGGTTACAGTAATTTTCGCACCGGTATCTTTCGCAATTTCCTTGCATGTTGCAATTAGCTCATCAGTTGGATGGCATTCTTTTGGTGCAACTGCCCGAAAATCCATACCCATCTTGGCAGCACCAACCATGAGCGAATTTCCCATATTATTTCTGGCATCACCAAGGTACGCAAACGATACATTATGAAGTGGCTTGTCCGAGTGCTCCTGCATTGTCAAAAAATCAGCAAGAATTTGTGTTGGGTGATATTCGGTAGTAAGACCATTCCATACAGGAACGCCCGCATATTTCCCAAGTTCCTCGATTATTTCCTGACCAAAACCACGGTATTCAATACCATCGTACATTCTACCCAAAACACGGGCAGTATCTTTCATCGATTCCTTTTTGCCCATTTGTGATCCTGATGGACCGAGAAAAGTTACATGAGCTCCCTGGTCGAGTGCTGCAACCTCAAAAGCACATCGTGTACGTGTAGAATCTTTAGCAAAAAGCAAAACAATATTCTTGCCCGTAAGGCGCTTTTGTTCTGTTCCGGCATACTTTGCCCTTTTCAGGTTGAGTGATAAATCAAGTATAAACCTAATCTCCTGTGGAGTAAAATCCAGGAGTTTCAAAAAATTTTGATTTCTTAAATTAAATGCCATGTCTGTTAAGTTATTTGTTATCCGTTGAATTTATAATTTGTGTGTAATT
>JAOZRY010000006.1:13284-21520 GCA_029939965.1 Bacteroidales bacterium
CCATCATCGATACCCAGTTTGGTTGGTTTGGTAATAATGGCATCTTTTCCGCTGTGCTCAACAAAATAGATGGCAGCCCTAATCTTGGGAGCCATACTTCCCTCAGCAAAATGACCCTCTTTGAGATACCTTTTGGCCTCAGCAATAGTCATCCGATCGAGTGCTTTTTCTTCGGGTGTATTAAAGTTAATGCAAACCTTTGAAACATCCGTAAGGATAAATAATTTATCAGCATTTATTTGTTCCGCAAGCAAAGCTGAAGCTAAATCTTTATCAATTACAGCATCAATTCCCTGCAATTGATTTTCCTCACTATAAAATACCGGCACACCTCCCCCACCAACAGCAACCACGATAGTTCCCTCACGAGCTATTTTTTCGATTGATTTTTTATTATTAATCACCAAGGGCTTTGGCGAGGCAACAACTTTTCGATATCCTCTGCCCCGAGGGTCTTCTGCAAATACAGCTTCGGTTTCGGCTGTTATCTTTTCAGCCTCTTCCTTGGTATAATATGGCCCAATTGGCTTAGTAGGATTGTTAAAAGCCGAATCATCCTTATTTACCAAAACCTGGGTAATAATGGTAAGAATGTCTCTGTCCATATCTTTCGACATCAAAACATTGCGAAGCTGCTGCTCAATAATATAACCAATAAAACCCTGTGAGTAAGCCACACAAATATCAAGTGGCATTTCGGGCAAACCATACAACTTGTTTCCTGCCGTATTGTTGAGCAGAAGGTTACCAACCTGAGGGCCGTTTCCGTGTGTAACCACCATGTTGTAATTTTTTTCCTTTATCAAAACAAGTAACTTTTCGCTGGTTTCATAAGCATTCTTCTCTTGCTCTTCGATTGTACCTTTCTGGTCGCTTTTTAATAATGCATTTCCGCCTAATGCAACAACTGCAAGTTTTTTCATGTGAATAAAATATTATGTATCATTATTTAAATTCTACAAATTTTCAACGCATTTCTACTCTTTTTCGATTTCCTTGTTTACCAAATTTAAAACCTTACTATTATGAATATTAAAAAGGAGCATGTTGCATTAGAAAATTTATTGGCAAAACTAATTATTATTAACTGATTTTTATGGTGTTTTAATCCTATTCAAGACCCTCATTTTGTAAAAAATAGTACATTCGTACTTACTATATTTTACAACTTACATTTCCAATATCTTTGAAAGCAAAAGGAATAATCGCATTTATAATCACTCCAATCATTTCGCTGCTAATTGTTGTGATTGGTAATCCGGATCCAAGCAATCAACTGGTAGGCTATACACTTGGTGTTGCATTGCTTATGGCCGTATGGTGGGTTACCGAAGCCGTTCCATTAGCCGTTACATCACTACTGCCGGTAGCTCTTTTCCCCTTATTGGGCATTATGGACGGGAAAGATGTTTCTGCTACCTATTTTAACCATGTAATATTTCTTTTTCTTGGAGGATTCATCATCGCTCTTGCCATGCAACGCTGGAATCTTCACCGAAGAATAGCACTAAGGATTTTGATGTTTACAGGTGTGAGCCCAGGAAGGATACTCCTGGGATTTATGCTTGCTACTGCCTTTTTATCAATGTGGATTTCGAATACTGCAACCACCATGATGATGATCCCAATCCTGATTTCTATCATTAGCAAACTGGAGGAGTTGGTTGGCAAAAAAAATGTTTCATCATACACAACCGGATTGTTGCTTGGTGTGGCTTATAGTGCCTCAATAGGAGGAATAGCAACTCTTGTTGGAACACCACCAAATCTTTCATTTTTACGGATATTTCACATTTACTTTCCCGATGCTCCGGAAATTTCGTTTGCCAAATGGTTTATATTCGCCATACCGATTAGTTTTACTGTTTTTAGTTTTGCATGGGTTTACCTCTATTTTGTTTTTAAACCCGACAAAACAAAATGGCACAATATAGATAAACAAACATTCCGGATTCAGTTGACTGATATGGGTAAAATGAGGTTTGAGGAAAAGGCTGTGCTAATAAATTTTGTACTTGTTGCCATACTTTGGCTTTTCAGGTCAGATATTAGTTTTGGGAGTTTTACTATTTATGGATGGTCTGAGGTTTTTCCGGAGCACAAATTCATTAACGATGGCACTGTTGCAATATTTGTGGCTATTATTTTATTTATTATCCCTACTCGCAAATCAAAATCCGGAAGGATTATGGATTGGGAAACTGCAAAAAAACTCCCCTGGCATATTATTTTGCTTTTTGGTGGTGGTTTTGCATTGGCATCTGGTTTTAAAGAATCAGGATTATCAATTTGGTTTGGAGACCAATTAATTTGGGTGGCGGATTATAATCCTCTGATCATCATTTTTACCATCGCAATTTTAATGACATTTCTAACAGAGCTTACCTCCAATACAGCCACTACTGAAATGATTCTGCCAATTCTGGCCGGAATTGCAATTAGTACCGAAACCAATCCTTTATTGTACATGATTCCCGCTACACTATCGGGATCCATGGCATTTATGCTCCCGGTAGCAACACCCCCCAACGCAATTGTTTTTGGCACCAACCGACTTAAAATTGCTCAAATGGCTCGAAATGGTATTATCCTCAATATTGTGGGAGCAATCATTATCACCTTAATGACCTATTGGATAGGCTCGATGGTTTTTGATATTAATCCAGAGGTATTTCCGGAATGGGCAAGGGTGAATTATTAAGGATCATGTAATTATTTTTCACCTCTTTTTTTCATGTTAACCACTTTGTTTCATGTTTTTTGCATGAGGTACAACATCCTAATATTTAGGTTCGAGTCCAAACTTCTTTTGCATGTCAATCAGAACCGGGTTTTTCTTTGCCAGGAAATTGAATTTTTCGACTGCAGAAACAGGTTTAGAGGCTACAGGCTGAACAGCATTTACAATTACCTCAAGTGTTATAAATTTGTTGTTGAGTTTCGCCCTCATTTCCGGCAGCAAAACTCTTTTATAATCATCCAGTTTTTTCTTTTCAATAGGATTCCTTACTTCAAAGTAAAGCTTAAATTCCTCGGAAAGTGTTGGCATAGCACCAACCAAAGTACTTCGCAAATCGGGTTGATCGGCAGGAATATTTGCTACAAGTTCTTTCCATACTACTTTTAGCTTATCAGCATCAATCTGACTACTATTTTTATACTCGTCAGAATTGGTATCGAAAACCTCCTTTTCAGGATTCTCATCTTGTTTTTCGTCAACATCTTCTCTAATGGAAATAGAACCCGGCATGAATCCCCTTTCGGAGGTTACATTAGATGTTGATTTATTTTTATCTGAAGAGGGTTGATTTATTTTTTCAACTTTTGGAGTAAGCTTATTTTCAACCATTTTTTGAATGGCTGATGGGGGCTTGGTGATAGGTTTTGGTAAATCAGCTATTATTTTTTTTTTAACCAACCCTGCTGAAACCGCTATTGGAGTATGTGTAGATTCTACGGCTGAATGCAAAACAGAGATTTGCATCAAAGCTATTTCAAGGTGCAGCCGTTTGTTGTTACTACTTTTATAAGTAAAGTCAGTTTTTTGTATTATGTTGAGTGCTTTAAGCAAAAAATTTGTATCCGTCGAACGGGCTTGATCAAGATATCGGGCTTTTATCTTATCTCCTGTTTCGAGTAGATTAATTGTTTTCTCGTCGCTACAAACCAACAAATCACGAAAGTGAGCTCCAAGTCCGGTTAAAAAATGCTGTCCGTCAAAGCCTGATTCAAGTACTTTATCCAACACTAAAAGAGTATCAAACAACTTGCCCGTAAAAAGATATTCTGTTATGGTAAAATAGTAATCATAATCCAGCACATTCAAATTATCAACCACATGCTTATACATCAGGTCTTTGCCTGTAAAGCTCACCAACTGATCAAAAATAGAAAGCGCATCACGAAGAGCACCATCGGCTTTTTGTGCAATAATTTGCAGAGCCTCCGCTTCGGCAGAAATAGACTCACTTTTTGCAACATAAGCTAAAAGTTCAGCAATATCGTTTACACCAATCCTTTTAAAATCATAAATCTGGCAACGCGACAGGATGGTTGGAATTATTTTGTGCTTTTCGGTGGTGGCAAGGATAAATTTGGCATAAGCAGGTGGCTCTTCAAGAGTTTTCAGGAAGGCATTAAAAGCAGCCTGCGAGAGCATGTGAACCTCATCAATAATATACACTTTATATTTCCCTACCTGAGGAGGAATCCTTACCTGATCAACAAGAGTACGTATGTCGTCAACAGAATTGTTGGAAGCAGCATCCAATTCATGGATATTAAAAGAGGCATTTCTGTTGAATGATTCACAAGATTCGCATACATTACAAGGCTCAAGTGTATCGTCCAGATTCATACAATTTATTGTCTTTGCCAGGATTCTTGCACAGGTGGTTTTTCCTACACCACGTGGCCCCGTAAAAAGAAATGCCTGTGCAAGTTGGTTATTGCGGATTGCATTTTTAAGTGTATTGGTAATATGGCTTTGCCCTACCACTGTACTAAAAGTGGCTGGTCGGTATTTTCTGGCGGAAACAATAAAATTCTCCATCTTATCGCATATTTATTTCAACCCCAAAAGTATAGTTTTTTACCACTTCATTGAATGATTTTTGCTAATATCCATAAATGAATTTACAAAGGTGGCAGATGCTAAAATAATTACCTTTGCAACGATTGATATAGTTTTTATGATCCTGATCTACACACATAAAATTACTAAAAGAGTAAAGTACATCTTTAAGCTTTTATTTGGCCAATTACTCGAAACGAAATACGAACTTACTTCAAACGCCGATATTTATCTGGCATTTGCAGGAGCAAAATTTACATATTCTCATCGTCGGTTTGGTAATGAAATGTTTTTTCAGTCTTGTGATTTACTTTTTAAAACAGGTATTGAGGGACAAGAAATAGGCACTTTTCTTTTTGATAAAAACAAAGCCATTTTCCCGGTTTACCATCCAGATTCCGCTATGCCATTCGATCCTTTTGCAGCCTCATTTTTTCTGGTTACCCGATACGAAGAGTACCTTCCTTTTATCCGTGATCGATTTGGCAGGTTTGATGCACCAGAGAGTTTATCAAGCAAAAATGGCTTTTTACGAAAACCATTAGTGAATATCTGGACTGAAAAAATTAAAGGAATTTTACTGAAAAAAAATCCTGAAATTAAATTCGGACAACGTCAATTTAAGTTTACCCCAACTATCGATATCGATTCGGCTTTTGCCTACAAAAACAAAGGAACCGTTAGAAACATTGGTGGTATATTGGCAGCATTGACAAAGTTTAACTTTTCGGGAATTATAGAACGATTGTTGGTATTGGCCGGATTACAAAAAGACCCTTTCGACACATACACATTTCAGTTGCAACTGCAAAAAAAATACGATCTGCAGCCTGTCTATTTTATTTTATTAGCCAATTATGGTAAATATGATAAAAATGTACCTGTAAATAGCCGTCAGTTTCAAACGCTTATAAAGTCGCTTGCAGATTATGCGCAGGTTGGTATTCATCCGTCTTTTGCCTCCAACACCAATTTGAACACACTAAAAACCGAAATCCAGAAGCTTTCGAAAATACTAAACCGGGAAATTACCCAAAGCCGGCAACACTTTTTAAAGCTGTGTTTTCCATCGACCTACCGCAATTTAATCAACCTTGACATTACTGACGATTACACGATGGGTTATGCCTCAGAACCCGGGTTTAGAGCCGGAATTTGCGACCCATTTTATTTTTATGATCTCGATCTGGAAACTGAAACTAACCTTCGAATCCATCCTTTCCAGGTAATGGAAGGCACCTTAAAGGATTACATGTACAAAAACCGGGAGCAGTCGCTGGAGATTATTAAAATGCTCATTGATGAGGTAAAAGCGGTAAACGGCACTTTTGTGAGCTTATGGCACAACGAATCACTAAGCAATTCGCAAAGATGGAAAGGCTGGCATGAAGTATATACCGATATGGTAATGTATGCAGTGGGAGAATAGTTTTTTTTTCATCGTTACATGTAAGTTTTTCTTCAAAATATCATGACAATAATGATAGAGCTATTGAAAATGACATATTTAAGCCAATACAATTACATCATCCCTTCATCAGCAAATGAATAGTATTTTTCATGACCGATTATTAAATGATCAAAAATACTTATTTCTAAGAGTTTCCCTGCCCCTTTCATTCTTTTGGTTAACATAATATCAGAATCACTGGGCTTAATATTTCCTGACGGATGATTATGCCCTAAAATAATTGAGGTGGCGTTGTGGTTAATTGCAAGTTTAAATATCTTTTTAGGATCAACAACAGTTCCTGACATACCACCCTCGCTGATGTTTTCGATTTTAAGTACCTGATTGGCTCTACTCAGTAAAACTATGGCAAACTGCTCATAATGCAAATCGCCAAGATAAACCTGCAACAATTCATAAGCATCCCTACTCGAAGCAATGGTTTTTTTCTCCAACACTTCGGAACTTCTTCTGCGCCGGCCAAGTTCCATAGCTGCAATTACCGATATAGCCTTAGCCTCTCCAATACCCTTAAATATTTCCAGATCGGTAATGGATAACCGGGATAGTTCAATCAAATTATTTTTTACACTTTGGAGTATCCTTTTGGAAAGATCAACCGCTGATTCGCCAGCATTTCCGGAGCCAATTAATATGGCAATCAATTCGGCATCGCTTAGAGCAGCTTTCCCTTTTAACAACAGTTTTTCGCGGGGGCGGTCGCCCTCTGCCCAATATTTGATCGAAGATTTTTTTGAGGATATTTCCATAAATCCATTTTAAATTAGGAAAACAAAAAACCTCCCCTGAATTGTTCAGAAGAGGTTAAATATCTTAATCTATTTCTCTGGTTTACAGAGATGTCATATATCTCGATAATTTCGACTTAAGATTTCCAGCCTTGTTTTTATGAATAACAGATCGCTTTGCATTTCTATCAATTATTGATGTAAGCTTGGGAAATTGCTCTTCAGCAGTAGCTTTGTCCTTAAGATTTCTAAATAATTTGATCATGTTGCGCATTGACTTTGCATAATAACGGTTGCGCAGTCTTCTTTTATCGTTCGATCTGATTCTTTTTAATGCCGATTTGTGATTTGCCATTATCTCTATATTTTTTACTCTTTCATTATAAATAGTACAGCCCTAAAATTTTAGGGCTGCAAAAGTACAATTATTTTTTATTTAGACAAATATCTAATAAATTTCCCTTTATTTTTTTAAGTATTTATCCAGAAGTTCAGGTATTTCTGCCCCACCGAAGCCTTTTTCAAGAATAATTCCATTTCCATCGATCAAAAATGTGCCTGGTAAGTTTTTAACCCCAAAGAAACGAATCTCCGGATCTTTCCAGCTATCAATAACATACACATGATTTTTCCAGGGAAACTGATGCGTCTCAAGAGCCTCATGCCATGTAGCTTCTTCCTTATCAAGTGCAATCTGGTAAATATCAAATCCACTCCCTTTAACAAATTCCTTGTCTAAATAAGCTTCATAAGCTTCCTGATATTTAGCATTTTCGGTAACGCAATGACCACATAAAGAGTTCCACAAAATTACCAAAACCATTTTACCTCTCAAATCTGAGAGTTTTAAATAATCACCTTCAGGGCCTTTCGCTTCGAATTCCCCAATATCATTTCCTACTTCGTTACCCACTACTACTTCGTTGCTCACAACTACTTCACCACTTCCCTGGGCTGAGATTTGAAGTACTAACATTGAAAACAATACAATAAATGTTGATGTAACAATTTTTTTCATATCAATTTTAGTTTAAGTTTTCGATTAAAAATACAAACGCAAAAGTAAAATTATCCATACAGTTTCAAAAAAATAATTTTTCTCATTTAACTAAGTTTAACGCTTGTGTTAACCAGATGTAAATAAACCATGTCCCCATTGTAACATGGTATTATCAATTATTCAATGATTTACAATTTATGATTTACGATTTATGATTTATGATTTAATGGTACAATGATTTAATGCTTTAATGATTTAATGATTCAATGCTTTAATAATCCAATGATTTAATGGTTCAATGCTTTAATGATTCAATGATTTAATGATTTAATGCTAAAATGATTCAATGCTTTAATGATTCAATGCTTTAATGATTCAATGCTTTAATGATTCAATGATGCAATGCTTTAATGCTTTAATGATTCAATGATTCGATCCATTTCCCTTTCTTATCGCATTATCTC
>JAOZRY010000870.1 GCA_029939965.1 Bacteroidales bacterium
GCACTTTTGATGGTGGCAAAGACACAACAACGCTGATAATAAAAATAACAATAAATTAGGAGAAACAAAATGAAAACAAAATTTAACAAATTGGAACTACACGAAGATCGTGTAGTTGATGCACTCAGAACCATCACTATTGATGACCTATCTGATACGAAGCCACAAAACTGCAATGTAAAACTAAAATCAACAACACCAATGATGGAAAAATTATGGGATGTTGCGATGTCGGATGTAGAAAAATGTGTCAATGAACTTGACGGAAAAAAAGTCCTAACTGCTGGAGCAACTTTTGGCATTTATACAAGAGATGTAGCGCTTGCAGGAGTATTGGGAGTCAATGATTTTTATTCAGAAGCTGTTATAGGTAGCTTGAAATACACTCGTGATTATCAATTGAATAAAATTGGCTACAAAATAGTAACGGCAAGAAATTTGCCTGAAATAGATATCCCTTGGGAACTTGAAGATATTCCAGGATATGATCCAAAGGCAGATATTGACTGGAATAGAAAATATGAATTAGCTCCATTTACCAGTTGCACTGATGATGTCGTTTGGTTGTGGTGCATAGATGATTTAATGGTGAAAGACCTTATCAAAAAAGAGGACATTCAATGGGCTTATGAAAACGGAATTGCGTTTTTCTCAACATTCTATGATAAATTTTTTGATCCCGAAGACGGGCTCTACCGTGCACAAGCTTGTTTTGTAGATACGGGAGGTACAGGCTATCCAGATAACTTTACTCCAAGCGATCAGGTGCTCGCAAAACATTTGTCCACGAATGCACTATATTTCAAAGGCCTTGAAACAATGGCAGCGATATGCACAATCTTAGGCAAAAATGAAGAAGCTACGCAATGGACTAAACGAGCAGAGAAACTCAAAGAAGCAATAAGAAACACCTTCTTATTAGCTGACGGAACCTTGGTTCATGTAAAAACACCAAACGACTACATAGATGGTCGTCAACACAACCTGAGTATAGCATTTGCAATACTCTGTGATGTTGTAACAAAAGAAGAGGGTGCAAAAGCCGTTCAAATATTTCCTGTTACAGATATCGGAGTCCCTTTGTTTTACCCCATTTTTGATGGTCGCATAGGATATCACAACCACACAGCATGGCCATTTGCAGATACTTTCTATCTTAAAGCCAAAGAAATGGTTACAGGAGAAGATTTAACTGCACTCAATGCCGCTTTGCTTGCAAGAACCTGCACAGACGACGGCACTTTTCATGAATTCTGCGGATTCCGCAGCGGAGGAGAACCAATTGGTTCAGGTTCTCAGCTATGGACAGCAGCAGGATTTATTGATGTATGCAAAAGAGCCAATTTAATAAACAATACAAAGTAAAAAGAGAATAATTATGTTCAAAGCAATAACAACTCTTGCGGTGTTCGCAATAACATTCATCACTTCTGCGACCTTCGCAGAAGAAGGAAAAGCATCGGAAAATGACATTATTACGGAACAAACCCTGAAAGTCAATATTTCAGGAGTATTGACGGATTATAATGGAAAACCTGTTCTAGAGGGCTTTGTTATTCTGAAGAACAATCCTCGCCTATGCACTTTAACCGATGGTCAGGGCAGATTTAAATTATTAAGTTCAACGAAAGATATTGTTCTACCTGATACACTTTTAGCTTCCTGGGCTGGTTGTGAAGTTGCAGAGGTCGCAATTACCAAAAACAAGAGAGCTGGC
>JAOZRY010000871.1 GCA_029939965.1 Bacteroidales bacterium
TGATTTATTTGATCCAGACATGAAGCCAGGTGCATATGCCTGCTTAAGCATATCAGACACTGGCAAAGGTATGGACAGTGAATTAATCGGAAAAATCTTTGACCCATTTTTTACCACTAAAAAAAAAGGTAAGGGCACAGGAATGGGATTATCTGTTGTTCATGGGATTATCAAAAACATGAATGGTACTATCACGGTTTACAGTGAACCTGACAAAGGCGCTGAATTCAATGTGTATCTGCCAATATCAGAGGCTGTGAAAGAACAACAGGTAACCAATACAACAACAGTTATCCAGGGAGGCAGTGAGCACATTCTTCTTGTGGATGATGAAAAAGCCATTATTGATATGGAACAAAAAATGTTGGAGCGTTTTGGTTACGAAGTTACTTCACATTCAAGCAGTCTTGATGCCCTTGAAGCTTTCCGCACAGCACCTGATAAATTTGACCTGGTAATTACTGATATGCAAATGCCAAATATGTCTGGAGATAAACTATCAGTTGAATTAAACAAAATACTTCCAGGTATTCCAATACTGCTTTGTACCGGGTTCAGTGAAGTCATGTCTGAAGAAAAGGCTGTAACGATGGGTGTTAATGGTTTCTTATTAAAACCTATTGTGATAAAGGATCTTTTTCACAAGATAAGGGAAGTGTTGGATAGCAATTGAGACTGAAAAATAATGGATTAGAAAAAATTTGAATTCAAAATTCATTCTCAGAAATATTAATTTGTAAGGTAAAATTTATGAAGAATATAGTAACCGATTTTATGCAAACGCTTTTATCTCTCGATAGATTGTCTGCAAAACAAATGTTGGATAATCACACCCGTCAAATTACCCCAATTAAATTTATTGAAACAATAGCTGTTCCAGCGCTTGAACGTATAGGAGATGACTGGGAAAAAGGAAATCTTGCTTTATCACAAATTTATATGAGTGGCAGGATTTGTGAGGAATTGATAGACTAGATCCTGCCTCCTGGTGATCCTGACAGGAAAAACCAGCCCAAGATGGCTATCTGCCTTCTTTCGGACCATCGTTGACCGTGTAAAACAGGACAGAATAAAAATTTTATTGATTTCTGTACTCATGCTTCCATCAGCACTGAAAATCAAAGAGCTAAAGGATAAACTGGAAAATATGGATGTAAAAATAATTGTAGGAGGGGCTCCTTTTCGATTTGATGATCAACTATGGCGGGAAGTGGGAGCAGATGCCATGTGCAAAAATGCATCTGAAGCTGTATCTATTATCCATCATGTCATTGGAGGTAATAAATGATGCCCCTGTAAAAAGTCGGAACTCAAAAATTGCTTCAACTTTGTCCTACAATTAATTTTTGGGTTAATCTCCCAAAATATTTTCTGGCAGGATATCTTTTGCCTGATATTGCTCTTTGGTGAGCTAAATCGAAGGGCTTTTGTTCAATATGTCCACTTCTGCTCCTTTTTATGCATAGCTTGCCGCCCTTCGGACGGCAGTTGCCCTAAAAATATTCACTCCGATTGCTTTACAAACCCATATTTTGTGGTTGGTATGAATAATGCTTTGTTTTCATTAAACTGGTACCTTTCAGAATAATTGATGTTGTGAATTTGTGAGAGTTTTTCAAGCTCATTCACACAGATTCATGGCTCAATTATTCTATATAGACCAAATTCAACATTACAAGCCATTCTTCCACTGTTGTCAATATATTGCAGAAATTTT
>JAOZRY010000193.1:0-1519 GCA_029939965.1 Bacteroidales bacterium
AATGATTCAATGCTATAATGGTTTAATGATAAAATGATTCAATGGTTTAATGCTTGTCTCATTATCGCATTATCGCCTTATCGCATTATCTCATTATCGCCTTATCGCATTATCTCATTATCGCATTATCGCATTGTCTCATTATCGCATTGTCTCCTTGTCGCATTGTCTCCTTGTCGCATTTCATCATTATAATCAAATATATAACAGAACAACAGGATCATTGTTTACCACTAAAATGGCAGTAGAACCCTTTATTTGTTATGGGTTTGGTTTATCATCCAAAACAATAGCATCTGCTACAATTTCGGCCATTGTTTTAATTTGTACTCCGAGTTTATAAGCTACATTAATTTGAGAGAGCTGATCGACACAATTGTGGCAGGGCGTTACTACTACTTTAGCTCCGGTTTTTTTTATTTGATTAGCCTTGAGTTCTCCTATTTTCATTCTTCGTTCGTTGTATTCGCTCATGGCAAGTTGCCCGCCACCGCCTCCGCAGCAGAGGTTATCGTTGCCGTGAGGTGTCATTTCAACAAAATCTTCAACTGCCAGATTTAAAATGTCTCTTTGCTGTTTTAATACACCTCCGCTTCTAACCAGGTTACATGGATCGTGAAGTGTTACCTTATCCGGATTTTTTTTAGGATCAAGTTTTATTCGCCCTTGCTGAATAAATTTATGAATCTGTTCAACAGAAGTTGCCACATCAAAGGCGTAAGGTTTTTGAATGTAATTTGGGCCTTCCCATCTAAAAGCTCTGGAGCCATGCCCACATTCGCCCAACACACAGCTTTTTGCTCTTAGGCGTTCCACTTCATCGTGTAGCCTTTGTGCAATAATTGCCGCGTCTTTCATGTTTCCGGTGTAATAGGCATAATTGGTAACATCATACATTTTAGAGGATAGTGTCCAATTTTCGCCGGCAGCCCAAAATATTTTTGCCATTGCTGTAATCGACAGTGGGAAAAATTTGGGTTCGCGCGGATTGAGCGTGTACAAAACATCCTTCCCTTTTTCATTGAGCGGAATCCGGGCATTATCATCATTTACCTCAAATTGCAGTTCTTCTTCAAGCCATTCCAGCGTTTCAATAAAATCCTGATTTGAGATACCCATATTATTTCCGGTATCTATTGCTGCATCAACAGTTTTTTGTAATGATTCGGGCATCATACCCATGTTTGCCAACATTTCGCGCCCCTTCCTTACTATATAACTAATGTCAACACCTATTGAACAATGCAAAGTACATCTGCCGCACAATGTACATGCACCATACAGCAAGTCAATCATCTCTTCTGTAGTCTCTTCATTTAGTTTACGTGCTCCAACAAGTTTTGGAAAAATCTTGCCCGATGTTGTAGAATACCGCCGATAAATGGACGAAACAAGATCAACTTTTTTGGCAGGAATAAATTTAGCTTCACCAAAGGTGCGGTAATAGATGCAACTTTCGGCACATAAGCCACAATGCACGCAACTATTGAGGTGTGTTAGTAATTTGCTGTCAGGGTTA
>JAOZRY010000193.1:1619-6254 GCA_029939965.1 Bacteroidales bacterium
AAGGCACTCTCTTTTTTTGCAGGGCTCATAGCTCCTGTAAATGCATGTCGCGTGGCTGCACCAGTATTGCCCGTTGGGGTTGATAAGTCGATGGGTTTGCCGAGTTTTATTAACCGAACCAAATGATATAGTAAGCTGGCAAAGCATATTGCCAGTGCTGTTATTGCAAATAATTTATACCATTCCATTATTGTAACCTTTTATACACATCCATCTGGTTTGGGAAGGCCGGCAACCCGACATGCTCCACGAGCAGGGCCCAATGGGAACAATTGGTAAATTTCGCGGAGTCGCAATCCGGTTTTCATACATATTGTTCTTATCATTGGGGCAGTTCCTTTTTTTTCATAATTACCCCTAATTACATCAATAATCGCCCAATGTTTTTCAGTCAACTCTCCTATGCCATCATGCTTTGCAATAAGGCTGGCTACTTCTTTGTTCCAAATCTCAGGTTGTGCAAGAAATCCATCTCCATCCACTTCAAATACTTTGTTTTCAATTTCTATTATCGGCATAAATTCTTATGTTTTTATAGTTTAATTATTTTGCAAAATGATTCTAATTAATTTTCGGGAGCAAAATAATACAATTATTGCAAAGATTCATCCTCATCAAATTTATCGACAATTTCAATTGGTGTAAGTGTAGTATTAGGCATTACAAAGTCGGGACAGAAACTCAGCTTGTCTTTGGTAATAAAACGCTTACAAATTTTCCATTTTTCTGTTTTAGAATCACAATAACCATTAATATACTCTTCTTTCTTCTTCTGATCAATTTCATAATCAAACCCATTCACTAAGCGGCATGTGCTTATGTTTGTGCAAATCATCAATTTTATATCTTTTTAATTTGGATGGCGAATATTATAAAAAATATTAACAATACAATGATAAATGAATTAAGGATGACGGACTTGTATCTCTGAAAAAATACTTGCAGTATTGTTTGATATTAGAGCAATATGTTGATTAAAATATGGATATTCAATTGTTTACATTATTATGTTTTTACAGAAAATGTTCGGGCAGCGAAGAATTTTTATGATGTTTAATTTATATTTGTTCTTAATTAAAAACGGGTTGTTGAGCAAAAGGTTTATTTATGTTCGATAGTAAAAAATCGGCTACCAATATTAAGTTGGAAAAACTGAAGGAAAAGAACGATCCCTTACGTATATGCATAGCCGTCAGGCCGAGGGAGGAAACTTACCCGGCTACTGATAATATATTCTGATAAACCCAGTATGGGTTTTGCTATTGTAGTACTGGTTAATTTGATAACTGCTCTACAACCCAGTATGGGTTGAGTTATATGATTTTGTAATGTTTTTTCTATATTTATATTTTAACGAAACCCATACTGGGTTTTGAATTCATTTACAATGCAAATGCCTAAGCTACAATAGCAGCAACCCATACTGGGTTGAGGAGGAGAGATATGTTTACTCCTTCTCTATTTAATGCCTAAACAATTATATGAATTCCCAAGACACTATTTTCATAGCCTAACGGCAATGTGCACGACTCAATTTATAATAAATTGATAATTAGTAGTGTCCAATGTTATGTGGGTAGCCAAAAAATCTCTCCACATCACCAATTGCAACAACTAATGAAATTTAAAATCATTCCATCTTGCAGGCCTAAAAAATATAATATTTTTGTGCTAAATTTTTATTATCAATACAATTTTAAAAAAATCAATAATAAAATGAGTTTTAAAACAATAGCTACAGCTGGAAATAAAGGAAAAAGAGTTAGGTCTGATTGCCATGCAAGCGTTGAGCTTACTGATAGTGGTGGTTTGCAAATCGACCTTCAAAGCAAGGTGAAATTCATGTTTGGAAATGATATTACCGAACTTATAAAAAAGGTATGTTCATTTTTCGAAATCGGGAATGCCAAAATCATTATGCAAGATAGTGGCGCACTTCCTTTTGTAATGGCTGCGCGACTGGAAGCTGCCATAAAGAAGGTGATGAAAACAGAAAAGGAATTTCTCTTTGATATTATTGAAGAAAACAAATTTGAAACAGGAAGAGACCAGAACCGCTTTTCGAGACTTTATTTGCCAGGCAATACGCCAAGCCTGATGCTTAATGCAGGGTTGCATAAACCAAATGGGTTGATATTAGACCTTGAAGATGCTGTGGCTCACGACAAAAAACACGAAGCTCGTTTTATTGTTCGTAATGCTTTGAGAAATCTAAATTTTTATAGTGCCGAAAAAATGGTTCGCATTAATCAAATACCGGTAGGCCTTGAAGATTTGGATTATATTATACAACATGGTGTTAACCTGATTTTAGTTCCCAAATGTGAGAGTGCTGATCAGATAAAGGAAGTTAACGACCGGATTGATCAAATCCAATCAAAGCTAAAAGAGCCGCGAAATGTCTGGCTGATGCCAATTATCGAAAGTGCTCTTGGAGTTATTAAGGCTTTTGAAATTGCTTCTGCTGCACAAAATATTGTTGCATTGGCTGTTGGCCTCGAAGATTATACTGCCGATCTGGGTGTAAGGCGAACAGCAGAAGGTTCTGAATCGTTTTTTGCCAGGTCTATGGTGGTTAATGCCTGTAAAGCTACCGGCATTCAGGCCATCGACTCGGTGTATTCGGATGTTGGAAATATGGAGGGTTTAAAACAAAATGTAATAGCAAGTAAAAGTCTTGGCTTCGATGGAATGGGATGTATTCACCCCAGGCAAATTAAGGTTATACACGAAAATTTTGCTCCCGATAGTTTTGAAATAGAAAAATCGAAAAAAATTGTAAATGCTTTTATAGTTGCTACCGAAAACGGTCTTGGTGTAGTTTCGCTGGGAACAAAAATGATAGATGCTCCTATTGTAAAGCGTGCACAAAAAGTTATTGATATGGCCATAAACCTGGAGTTGTTAGATATAAACTGGAGAGAAGAATTTTTAGCTGAAAAAAAATAGAGATATGAAAAAATACGATAATCTTGTTACAAACGCTGCCGGCAGGGTAGTGCCCACTTTTTTTAATGGAAAAGAGCATACTCCATTTATGGGAGTTGGAAAATATAAACCCACCGGAAGAAAATATGCACCCCCAATTGCTACATGTGCCGATTATCCTGATGATGGCGACAAACGTGTTTCCAGTATCAAGGAGGCACTGATTAAAGCAGGAATAAAAGACGGCATGACAATCTCCTCACATCATCATTTCAGAAATGGTGATCTGATAGCTGTTCAGGTTTTTGATGCCGCCCATGAGTTGGGAATTAAAAATCTGGTTTGGTATCCGTCAGCTTCTTTTCCATGCCAGGAGGGTATTATAAAATATCTCGAAGATGGAACCATAAATCGTATTGAAGGAAGCATGAATGGTCCGCTTGGGAAATTTACTTCGGAAGGCAACATGAGTGGTATGAGTGTGTTGCGTTCGCATGGAGGCCGATATCAGGCTGTTCAGGATGGCGATGTTCATATTGATATTGCTGTTATTGCAGCACCCACTGCCGATGCCTTTGGAAATGCTACCGGCGATCGGGGCCCTGCTGCGTGTGGTTTGCTTGGCTTTGCTTTGGCCGATTCGCAATATGCCGATAAGGTAATTGTAGTTACCGATAATATCGTTCCTTTCCCTTGTATCCCATGGCAAATACATGGTAATAATGTGGATTTTGTTATTGAAGTAGATAAGGTTGGTATCCCCGAAAGGATAGTTTCAGGAACTACGCAGATTACAAAAAGCCCCGACCGTTTGCTAATAGCTGAGATAACCGCACAGTTTTGCGATGAGGTGGGAATTGTTAAAGATGGCTTTTCTTATCAGGCAGGTGCTGGTGGAACCTCCCTCTCCATCGGAATGTATTTTGAAGAAATGATGAGGGAAAGAAATATTAAAGCCCGCTTTATTAGAGCCGGAAGTAACAAATATCCGGTAAAAATGCTCGAAGATGGCCTGGTTGATTATATCCTCGATGGGCAAACTTTTGACCTTGAAGGTGTACGTTCGATGCGCGAAAATCCGGGACATGTTAATACCAGCCCCTTTACAAGCTATAATTATCATGGGAAGGGAAATTTCGCCTCTTTGGTCGATGTGGTGGTTTTGGGTGCAACAGAAGTGGATGTTAATTTTAATGCTAACGTGGTAACACATTCCGATGGATATTTGCTACATGGTATTGGTGGCTGGCAAAATTGCCTTTTCTCCAAATGCACCATTCTACCTATCCCGTTGTTCAGAGACAGAATGCCCGTTGTTGTAGATGAAGTTACCACACTTTGTGGCCCCGGAGAACTAATTGATGTAATTGTAACTGAACGTGGTATTGCAATTAATCCCCTAAGGCAGGATCTTATCGAGAAAATGAAAGGCTCGGCATTGCCTGTAAAAACCATTCAAGAATTAAAGGATGAAGCTGAGAAAATTTGTGGAAAACCTACAAAACCACAACTATCGGATGAATTTGTATCCGTTATTAAATGGGTTGATGGTACAGTAATAGATGCAGTTAGAAAAGTAGGTTCATAAATGAGTTTAGTCTAAAAAACATCACGACCTGATTTAGTCATCGGATGACTTTCTAAACAATTGATATAGCGAACTAAAGTTCAATTTCTGGTTACGAGCAATAAGAATTAACTTTTCAG
>JAOZRY010000872.1 GCA_029939965.1 Bacteroidales bacterium
CGCAAAAGTATGGATGAAGCTCAGGAAAAATTGCAGAGCGGCACAGCTGTCTGGCGTACATACGATGATGTTTTTGGCTCATAATGGAAATTAAATTTGAAGATGCTTTTTTAAAAGCGCTTAAAAAATACTCCTCAATTAAAAAACTGGTAAAACGCAAAATTGACATGATAATTGAGAACCCTGTTGCTTTGGGTGAGCCTTTAAAAGGTAATTTTCAGGGTTTTTATTCCTGCCCTGTTAAACGAAGTTTTATCATTATTTATCTTTATTGTGCAAGCTGCAGGAAAAAACAAGATGACACTGTGGTCCTTTGCAGGGATTGTGCGCAATCTGATGATGAAACATTGAAATTTATCCTTCTTGGACCTCATGATAAAGTATATGAGATCTAACTGAATCTTAAGTTTACGAATTTAGATTGAAAAAGGAGAGCTGGTATGAATAACAAAGATATAACCTTAAAAGAGATCATGGCAATATCAGGAAACTACTGGTATTCATGCACTCTTCATGCAGGCGTGCAACTTGATATTTTCACCGGAACAGGTGATAAAAAAATTGATGCCAGAACCCTGGCTGAAAAGCTTGATGCAGATGAGCATGGTGTTAAAGTCCTTTTGAATGCGCTTTGTGCCATGGGTCTTCTTGATAAATCTGACGGATTTTACTCCAACACTCCTTTAAGCCGGAAGTTCCTCTGCACTGATTCAAAAGAGTACAAAGGAAACATGATTATGCACCATCACCACCTTATGGCTTCCTGGAACCAGCTCGGTGATACTGTTATTTCAGGGGGACCTGTCAAGGAGAACAGCAAAGATTTTGTAAGTGAAGAAAAAAAGCGTGAGAGTTTTCTTCTCGGCATGTTCAATACTGCCATGCTCAATGCACCCGGTGTAGTTCCCATTGTTGATTTTTCTTCAAAAAAATCCCTTTTAGACCTTGCCGGGGGACCCGGCACATATGCAATTCAGTTCTGCATGAGATATCCAGACCTGAATGCCGTGGTTTTTGATTTTCCAACAACTGAACCCTTTTTTGATCAGACCGTTAAACAGTTTAATATGGAAAAACGTGTAAAATTTATGGCAGGTAACTTATTAACAGATGATATAGGCGGGAATTACGATGCTGCATGGCTTTCCCACATTCTTCATTCTGAAAGCCACGCTGACTGCTGTATGTTTATTCAAAAAGTATATGATGCTCTTGAGCCGGGTGGAAAGATAGTGATCCACGATTTCATTCTTGACAATGACAAGACTGCTCCTGAGTTTCCTGCACTCTTTTCTCTGAACATGTTTTTAAGAACAAAACAGGGTCGCGCCTACTCCAAAGAAGAGATCGTTGATATGCTCGAAAAAGCAGGGTTTAAAGATATAGAACATGTTCTTTACGACAACCCCAACTGTGCAAGTTTACTATGTGCCCAAAAGTAAATGAAGTTCTCAAAATTTTGAAAGGAGATTTGACTTGCAAAAAAGAGAAGAGGTGGCATGGGAGGATATTAAATAAGATTCTTCTGTAAGATTTTTGTAGCAATTGCTACAGAAAATTACAAACCGGCCACAAATAATTTGTGTTGGCTGGAAAAGGCTGTTTTTTCTTGACACATAGTTATAATGTAGCTTATAAATAGTCACATTGTGAAGAAGCAGGTTCCATGAATTTTACAGGCAGGGAGATACATAATTGAGTCAGAAAAAGGAT
>JAOZRY010000194.1 GCA_029939965.1 Bacteroidales bacterium
TCCCTCCCCAATCTCCTTTTCTGCTCAGTTCCAGAACTGTGTCAACAAGTTTCTGGTTTCGCTGCATGCCAATTTTAATCCAGAAAAATGTACGTTCAATAATAATGGTCAAAGATACAATTGAACAGAGAGCAAGGGGATACATGACAGGGCCGCCGTTTTTAAAAATTTCAAACATAGTGCCTTATTTTCCTTTATTTAATGGGTTTTGCTTAACAAGAAACACACATGGTTTTTTGGAAACAGGGTTTTTTTCCACTATTACCCGGGTATCGTAAACTTCATGAATGGAAGATTCTGTGAGAACGTCTTCTGGTTTTCCCATTTTAAAAATTGTGCTATTTTTTTTACGTGTGGCCTTTAGGTTAGGTCTGACCTTCAGGGTATTTAATAAAATAAGCCTGTCCGAATACTCTGCAGCAAGATTTAAATCATGAAGTACCATGAGCACAGTTAATGAAAGTTTTTGTTTCAGCGAGCTTATCAAGTCAAGTATCTGTACCTGGTGAGTAATATCAAGATGGGAAGTGGGTTCATCAAGAACAAGAAGAGATGGACTCTGGGTCAAGGCCCTTGCAATGGAAGCAAGCTGTCTTTCCCCGCCGCTTATCTCATTCATCCTTGCGGCTTTCAGCTTTAAAATATCAGTAAGAGCCATATATTTTCGGGCTGTTTCAATATCTTTGCGGGTTTCAAAAAACTGGAATTTCTCCATAAATGGAAGCCTTCCAAGCAGTACATAATCTTCAACACTCATGGCAACAGGATCAGCAGACTGCATGACCACGGCGATATATTTTGCAAGCTCTCTGCCAGACATTCCCTGGATATTATCACCATTAAGATAAATATCTCCTTTTTGGGGTGTAATAAATTTTGAGACAGCTTTAATCAGGGTTGTCTTTCCAGAGCCATTAGGTCCGATTATGGATATAAATTCGCCTCTGTTTATGGAAAAAGAAATATCTTTTAAAATTAAATTTTTCTTATAGCCAAAAGATATATTATCTATTTGCAGGAGAGGGTTCACAATACCACCTGTTTTCTGGCAAGTGCCCAGATAAATATTATTCCACCGATAATACCGGTTATCACACCCACAGGAAGCTCAAGGGGAGATATAATAGTTCGTGCAATCACATCACATAAAACAAGAAATGAAGCTCCTGCCAGAAATGAACTGATAAGAAGTATTCTATGGTCATGGCCTGCCATCATGCGCATGAAATGAGGGACAATAAGCCCGACAAACATAATAATTCCAGCAACAGAAACACTTAATCCGGTTAAAAAGGATGCAATGATAAATAAGTACTTTTTAGTTCTTGCAGTATTTACTCCAAGGTTTGAGGCATCTTCTTCTCCAAGAAGAAGGGCATTGAGATCAAAACAGAAAAAATAAGACACTATAAGTCCTGCAATGGAGCCAAAAAATGCCAGCCTGATAAGACCTGCGCCTGGTTCATCAAGGGAGCCCATGATCCATAAAACAATATTGCTGAGATCATCGGTTTTTGCAATTGCCATTAAAAGCATGACAAGGGATGATGCTACATAGGAAATCATGACTCCGGTTAAAAGCATTCTGTTGGATTTAATATGTTGTGATTTGCTGTTAAGACTGTAGACAAGAAAAATTACAAGGCTTGCACCAATGAATCCTGAAATTGGATATGCTATAATGCCTATTTTATTGTAGAATCCAAACAAAATATTAATACAGACCCCAAGGGAAGCTCCGCCTGAAATACCAAGGGTATATGGTTCCACAAGAGGATTTCGAAACATTCCCTGAAGAAGTGTGCCGGCAAGGCTTAATGCGCCTCCAATTGATAATCCCAGAATAATTCTTGGAAGACGAATTCCAAAAATAATGCTATGCTCAACACTATCCTTGCCGGAAAAAAGGATTCCTGGAATATCCTGTATGGCAATTCCTGCGCTCCCGGTACTAAGAGCAAGCAAGGATACAACAATCAATATTATAACAAGAATTATAATAGTGAAAACCCACTTTTTTATTTTATTTTTCTGCATTTCAATCAAGTCCGGGATGTATTAAAGCAGCCACCTCGTGCAATCCTTTTGCAAAGCTCACAGGAGTAGGGCTGCAGATAAATTCTGGATCAAGAACATAAATCTGATTTTTAATTGCAGCATTTAAAAATTTAAAGCTCATCCACCTCTGTTTTTCAATCAAACCTGCTTTTTTGCTGGTTCCCATGGTTGCAATTAAAATAATATCAGGATTTTGAGAAATCACTTTTTCTCTGCTGTATATTCCTGTTTTTTCATTCTCAACAATATTGATTCCACCGCCATATTTAATATACTCATTTATAAAAGAGTCTTTATTAGCAGAATAGAGAGGTTTCATACCAATCTGGATAAATACTTTCTTTTTGAGCAGCTCAGCTGTTTGGTTCTCAATTTTTTCAACCTCTTTCACAGCTTTGCTGATAATTTTTACAGCATTTTTTTCAGCCCCAAGCACTTTACCTATTTTGAGTGTGATGTCACACATTTGAACAAAAGTTTTCGGATTCTTGATTTTAATCACTTTGATTTTTTGATTATCCAGGATTTTTATCTGCTTACCCCTTGAAAGAGAGCTTGCAATGACAATATCAGGCTGCAGGCTGATGATTTTTTCAACATTCATCTGGGTCACTGAACCGATTTTCTCTTTAAATTGTGCAGCCTCTGGAACATTGCAGTAACTTGTGTTGGCAATGAGCAGATCCTGGGCATTTAAAAGATATATGGTTTCAGTTATCACAGGAGAAAGAGAGATAACCCTCTTTGGCACAAAGGTATCTGCCCCTGCAATACTGCATGCCGCCTGTAAAACAAGCAGACATAAAAAACTGACCTGAAAAAAGAGATTTTTTTTCAGTTGATAAAAAACAGATTTCATATAATTTTATCAATCCCTGTGATAGATGCCGTTTAAAACAGCATTTAATGCTGTTTTAATAACATAAGGCAACTCATTTGATTGTTGTTTAATAATTTGTTTTGTCTCTATGATATTGCAATGACAAATTTCCAGAGCAATTGAGTCTGCAAGTTTTTCAAAAGCTGAAATATCTTTGATCAGCCCTTTTTCATAGTCATCACTTAAAGAGAGTGCCATTTCAATGAATCCTGCATATTTCGGATTTAACAACAGATGCTCGACCTCTTTGACAAATTGATTTTTCCTGCGTTTGCAATTAGTCTGCTCCTTATCAATAAGATTGAAGATTGTTATACCTCTTTTTTTAAGGCGTTGAAATATATTTCTTTTTTCACTGATTCTGTTTTGTTTTGCTATGGCATCTTTAACCCCTTTATATACTGCCTTTGCAATTAATTCTCCAAGTTTGGTGTGACCTCCGGTTGATTCAAGCAGTTGGCCTGTGCCCTGGATAAGCGCCACATTATCCGTGCCTGTTCCTGTTGCACGATATGCACCGTTGGCATAACTTGATCGTATGTCCATATCAAGCAGAGCTGCGGTTTTTGCTTCGGTTGCCGTAATAATGGCTCTTGTCATGGCTCTGCTGCTCATCTGCATATTTGACATGATAATTACATTGATTGTACCCGGCTCATAAAATCCGCCTTTGTCTCTTCCCATTCTCATGGCATTTGAATTTACTCCGGCTGTCACAAAAACCTGAACTTCAAGTTCTTTAAACTTCTCTTTTGTTACAGCAAGATTATTCATATCAGCTCCTGTGATCAGGATACTTGTATCATCCATGTCAAGATTTAAAGTTGAGCATATTCGTTTCCTTATTTCATCAATCCCGTGGGCATGATCAACAAGCCAGTTTGGCGGAGGTGTATAATGGTTAACAATAGTTTTAATATTGTCTCTTTCTCCTTCAAGGGTTGAAATTGTTTTCATGGGAGTTTTGAAATTAATAATCAGGGTTCTGTTTTTAAAATCAAAAATAGGTGATTCAACAATCGAGATATCTTTAATAAAATCAAAATCACAATCAATTTTACGTATGGTTGTGATTTTTTTTTCAACCACCCGGTTTTTTGTATTGGAAAATTGATCCCCGTATATTGCGGCTGAAAGCCATTGAACAAAATAACCAGTGTTGGTGGCTGCTCTGCATGTCAGATCACATGGGAAATAATAAATTTGATGATTTTTTACAGCATCAACATCTTTCCACCCCGGAAGATTCAGGATATTCTGTTCAAGTTCACTATCTTTACCGCAGCCATAAACCACCTGGGGATTAAATTTCATCCACTGCTCTTTTGATACTGATATAATATTACCGTTTTGGTTAAAATCATGGGGGATTCCGCCTGCAAGAGCAATGATTTCATTTTGAAAAGAGTCGCTGCCTGGAGTCATAAGCTTGTCTCTGCCCATCAGGCGCATGACTCTTTTTCTTTTTACAGGAGCTATCATCTCAAGTTTTCTGGTAATCACATCGATTCTATCATCATTCTCTGCTTTGATAAGAAGAGCTTTGTCTTCCCTGCCAAAAATTTTTCCGATCAATTGAATATTTTCAAAACCATCAGACAGAGAAGATGCTCCAAGTTCAATTATTTTGACATCTTGGTTTTTAAAATATTTTTTTACTTCTGAATGAAGACTTGAAACAAAAATCACATCAGGATTCAACTTTTCAATGGCTTTAACTGATGGATTAAAAAAACCGCCGACAATTTTGATGGAAGAATCTTTAGATGGAACAACAGTGTGATATGTCATCCCTTTAAGAGCTTGTTGAACCTCAAGTTTAAAGATAATCTCAGTAATGGTCGGCACAAGAGAGACAACCCGCACAGGTTCTCTTTTAATTATAAATACCTGTCCGGCATCGTCAGTAAAATTTATAGGAAAATTTACCGGAAAAGCAAAACAATTATCTATGTGCAACAAACATGTAATTAACAACAGTATTATAAATTTTAATATTCTCATCTTTTTAATCTTTCTCCTCGCTTTTCTGAAATCCGATAATTTGCTAATGAGTTAAAGGTGTTTTACTTGATAAAATATCCTGCCACCCTCCATGAACCATCAGGCTCTTTCATGACAAATCTCTCCTTTCTGAGATTGAACTAATGTTTCAGGTTTTCTTTTTTCTGGCACCAAATAACATTAAACCCATAATTGCAACAACTGCACAAATCGCAAGCCATTGAACACCAGACGAAGTCATTTCAGTGGAATCATCACTATTGTCAATTTTTTCCATTTTATACCCTTCAACTATTTCATTTTCTGTTTGATTCTCAGTGTTTTCAGGTTTCAATTTTTCAGCTTTAGATTTAGAATATTCAGATTCATCAGGTGCTGGTGCTGATAATTTTTTTATTAATTCACTGCGCTCTTTTACCTGCTCGTCAAGGGGCTGTTTTGCCATCTGTTCCACTGCAAGTTTGAACTGCTCTACCAGTTCAGGGCTTAAAACTCCAGGAATGGATATTATGGGTACAACCATCTGGTTTAAAAGAGGATTGTTACATGTATGATCACTGCAGGCAATACCTTTTTGAATTACACTTTTTGCATATTCAGATGCCATGGTTTTTAGATGAAATTTAGTTTCATTGTCTGCATTGTATTGGTCATGGTTGATTTTAATGTGTTATCATAAATTAAAAGTCATATCTCAGACCAACATAGAAACTTCTTCCCGGCATTGGATACCCCTTGACAAATGCATAATCCTTATCAAACAGATTGTTGATTGCAGTATCAAGAGTCAGGCTGCCACAGCGTGCAGAGGAAAGCAATTTTTTACTGATCGTAAAATCTGCAATGGTAAAATCATCTGCTTTGATATCCTGATATGGCCATCCGCTTTCGTAATCAGTAATTGTTTTTTTACCATAATATGCAAAATTGAGTCTTGCATTAAATCCTTTAAAATCAGATACCATGACTCCATAGGAAGCTGTCATATCAGATGTTTCTAAAAGATCATCTCCTGTCTCCCTGTCTTCATAATCTGTAAGAAATGTAAATCCAACAAAGGGGCGTACCTCAAAATTCCAGCCAAAAAAATCACCAATGTCAAAGCTTAAATTGCCTTCAAATCCTGCAATTTTTGCTTTTCCTAAATTATCCCAAGAACGATCTCCGTTAGGAAGAGTGACCCTTTCTATTTTGTCTTCAAAGTCAGTATAAAAATAGGTTAAGGATGAAGACAAAGAGCGGTAAAAGAGATCCACACCACCTTCCCAGGTTTCACTGGTTTCAGGAGAAATATCAGG
>JAOZRY010000195.1 GCA_029939965.1 Bacteroidales bacterium
CCTCGAACTCGAACATTCTGAACCAAACACCGACTTTATGGATGGACACTAATTACTTGATTTGAAACGTACATCTGGGTTAGTGCCTGATAAGTACTTTTCTGTAAACGGTTGTTGTATCGTAAGTTATTGCAACAATGTAAAGCCCATTGGGGATATCTGATGTGTAAATAATTTCATCAGGATTAAAATTACCTGAAAGTAAAAGTTTCATGATTCCTGAGCTATAGACCTTAATATTTATTTGCTGATGGTAATTTTGGATATTTGCACAATGAATTTTAAAATGATCGTTAGCCGGATTAGGATAGAGGAATAATTTTGAAGGTTGCAATTCGTGCGTTGAACTCAGGTCTGGAACTATGGAAGCGTCTGTTTCAAGAAAAATGATATGAGTCATCTCTTTGTTGTTGTCATCAAGGCTCACAAAAAAAGGCTCACCGGATTTACCGGCTTTTTCAGGATAAAGCGTATAATTCCCATAAGGGATGTCGTTGAATTCAAAATGCCGGTATTGGTCGGGTATTTTAAATTGAAAAATTTGTTCATAATCACTACCCAAATACATTATTAGTGGGGCATCATTGTTTTTTGCAGCAAAAATAATATCACCCGCAAGCTTACCTTTCCCATTAAAAAAATCATTATAACTACCCAAATTAACATCGATGGTACGAGGAAGTAAGTCAAGCTCAACTAACTCTGCATTTTGCCAGTTTAACACACCTCCTGAATATGCAGGGAAATAATTGGGGATGGTGGGAAGTGGGAAATCAAATTCGGGAATGGCCTGTACAAAATATTTCCCGGGCGTTAGATTTAAAAACTCAAAATCCCCATCAGTTAGAACAAAAGTTTCATAAAGTTCAGTTTGATTTGTTTCAAAAAGCTTGTATAAATACACACTTCCAAGGCTTAAAGGGCTGATTCCGGCATAAACAATACCGGAAATTGAGAGCGGTTGGTGAATCAGGATAGTCTCTTTCGCTGAATCGATGCAGTTGTTGGAGGTGGATATTGTAAGTTTGGCCTCATACTCACCGTGTGCTTCGTAGGTGTGTGTTGGGTTGGTTTGTGATGATGATGATCCATCTCCAAAATCCCAGGAGGAGCTGAAATCGGTTCCATACGATTCGTTAAAAAAACTGATGGTTCGGCTTTGTGGGTATTCCTGTTCGGTGTAAAAAATTGCATTGCAATAAACAGGTTCATCAATTACGAGCAGGTTAGATGAACCATCCGAACAACCGTAACCAAGAATATACAGGCTAACTTCATAGGTTCCAAAATCAGCGTACTGATGAATGGGTGACTTTTCATCGGAGGTAGTTCCATCACCAAAAACCCAATAGAACTCAAGGTTTTCATCGGTGGTAAGGCTGGTGAAATAAATATTTGGGATTTCGGGATTGGGCTGATAATACTCAAAATCGGCATTACAATCATTGCTTTGAAAAACTTCAATTGTCTGGGTATAGTTACTAACAGTTGTGGTGCTGTGAACAATTAAGTTAACCTCATATTCGCCCGGGTTATCATAAAAATGTAACGGATTTTGTGTATCATCCGTTTTGTTATCGCCAAAAGTCCAATGCCACGATACAAGTTCCTTGGCTTCCGAAAGGTCGGTAAATTGTATCGGCAGATTATTAGCAAACTCTTGCTCATACTTGAACAAAGCAAAACAATCGGATAAAGGATTTACCACAATTGTTTTTTGTAATATGCTAACATTCCCACCTGGCGAAGAAACCAATAAGATTACATTGTATTCGCCGGGGGCATATTGATGGTGAGGATTTTCTACTGTAGAGTATGTTCCATCTCCAAAATTCCAAAAATTATTTTCAATTTGCCCTTCCGATTCATTGGCAAAGTTTACGATAATATGTTGCCCAATATTTACTTGCTCATAAGAATACTTAGCCAAACAGGGGCTAAAAATGGCATAAACCCCTCTCTCGGTTTTATCGTTACAGCTCTCACCATAAACTGTTAAAGTTACAATATACTCATCCTGATACAAATATTCGTGAACAGGATTCTGTTCGGTTGATGTAGAGCCATCGCCAAAATCCCAATACCACTCATTTACATATCCACTTGTAATATCTGTAAACTCAAACTTAAGGTTATAGAGAGACTCCCGGTCGTAATTAAATTTTGCTTTACAGGGCTTATCTTCGCACACATGAAAAATATAACTCAAGTGATTACTGCTTAAAGGCATTTGCTGATTGTAGGTAAAAACCTCACCTCCACAGGTTCTGAAAAGCTCCAGAATAACTTGATTTGCTAATGGAGTTGTTTCTATATTAGTTGAATAGAATCCGGTTTCATCGGTTAATGCGGTTGTAATTAGTCCGCCTTCCTCATCTTTGATGTTAATAATTTGGTTTTCGACCGGAAGAAACAAATCCTGCACAATTACATATCCATCAATTGTATAGCTTTGCCCATAGCCCGTTAAAGCATAAGAGGTAAGCAATAATAGTATGATATGTATCCTAACCGTTTTCAATTTTAGATTACTTTGATTTAAACTTAAACAAGCGGTATGAAACACCAGCTTTTATTCCCCACGAATTGGTTTTAAGCTGTATTTGTTCATTATAAATTATCGAAAAAAGATTTCGTTTTAAATACGGTTCAGCAAATATAGTCCAGTTTTCGTTTAAGTTGTAACCAAATACTGCGGCACCATAAAACGAAAGCGCAAATCCAAAATCAAAGGTAATATCGTTTGCATTTGTTACAACTCCTGATTCAGGAAAATATATATTTCCTGCTTTGGAAATTAAGAACATGGGAATTAAACCGGCTGACACTCTTACACTAAGTTTTTTGTTGGAAAGGGTGTAATGTGCAATTATTGGAATCTCAAGAAAAGAGTACGAATATTTGATTTTCGACACAGCGGTTACAAAAGAGGTGTCGATAATGATTTTACCTGTTGAATCGGTAACCCATACTTTGGTCGAATCAATATTTGGTATCAGCAGTGTGTCGCCGGTTTGTAGCAGCGTGTCCAGATTGAGGTACCAGGTAGTATCGATTTGGGTTATTTCTTTGTTAAAATATTCCCATTGCAACGAACTGTCTGTAACCAGTTTTTCATATTCATAGTCGCTATTCATGTTGTATTGCGAGAACCCCAGTCCGGTTTCAAAGCCAATTTTGTTTTTGGAATAAAGATATGTAAATGATAACCCATACGAATTTTGTGCGTAATGGGTTTCATTCATTTTTTCAACCTGGTCAGATACTTCATTGTTTCGGGGCGAATAATTAATACTTGGTTTAAACCATGTTATCCCAATCCTCAGGCTTCCCGAATTTGTATATTGTTTGCTTATCCTGTTTGTTGGTGTAAAATTGCTTTTGAGTTTTGATGATAAAATGGTACTTGATCTTCTTGGTCGGTTACTGTATCGGTTTTTTGAACCGGATGAGCCATGTTTCGCGGTTTTTTCGGTATAAACATTTTTGCGCTCCGTAACCTTCATGGATACTGTTTCTTTTACTAAAACTGAATTCCCAAAATTTTGATAAATAATTTTGTTGGACATAGTGGTATCGGATCGTCCTTGGTTTTCGAAAAATACGGTATCAAATTTTACGAAAAAATGTACAATCGTATCATACCTGTAAAGCGTGTCTTTGGCAAAAACATTCAGAAGTTTAGTTTGTGAAGCAGGAGGTGGCTGACTGATTTCCGTTTGGTGGTGCTTATCAATTTTTGGTGGTTTAATTTTTACATCCCGATTTGTAAAATTTGGATCGGAAACAGTATTGTTGTTATTTTGAGAAAAATCACGACCCTGGAAATCCTCTTTCTTTTGGTTTTTGTCGGCGTAAATTGTTCTTTTTTCAGTAATTAAAATATCATAGGTTTGTTTAATAATGGTTGCCGTGTCTGACTCTTCAATATTATTTGAAACATTAATGGTGGTATCTGCTACAATAACCGAATCGTAATAAAAAACTGTATCGTAAATGTACTCGTACTGAAAAACTGTATCGATTTGATAGATAGTGTCGAGGTTAGGAATAAAAAAATCGGGGTTCGGATTGTTACTAAAATCAGGAAAAGCCCGGGCATTTATAATAAATGCGGGCAAAATTATTGCCAAAATCAAAATAAATATCGAGTTAAATTTCCACATTTGTAATGCGCAATTTCACAACTACCTGCTTGCATCTACAAATGTATTTAAAAAAGGTTAACTAAAAAGGTTCGCAAAACTTAAACGCATTAATACTTTGTAGCTAAACCCTTGTCAGGTAACGGAGAGCAAAAAAGAAACCCGGAAATAAATTTCATTTATGCAACAAAATTATTTCCGGGTCTGCTCAAATTGAGCGACAATAATAAAAATTTATTATCTAATTATTTTTTTCATCCTAATTGTATCTTTAATAAAGATAGTTTTCTTAATAAAAACGGTATCTGAAATTATCACACCTTTTGAGTCCTGAGTTTTGTTTTGTAAAACTTCCGGTTCAATGATTTTTTCAGTTTCTATTTCATCAATCGAAATTGGAATTACAGCATCAATGGAGTTATCATTAACTTGCGGTTGTACTTCATCAGAAGCCTGTTTGGGTTGTTCAGAAATGGATTCGGGTTCATCGAAAATATAAGTGCCGGTTTTTGTTTCATCAGGCGCATTTGCCTTTTCACGTGGTTGTGTAGCCATGTGTTTTTCAGGAGTTTTATCACTATCCGAATTAAGGTTGTCTCCGGTAAGGTACCAGGTTGTAAAAATGGCGGCAATGGCCAAAAACAGTATGCCTGTATGTTGAATGCCGCGTGAATACCGGGTATTTTTACCGGAAACCTGATCGGGGTTTTTGTCAGGATTTTGTAAGTGGGATTCGTTATCCGCCAGAAATGCATCCCAGTTGGGGTTAGCATGCGGATCAAAATCTCCTAGTTTTCGTAGTATTTTATCCAGATTATTGTTGTTCATTTTATTCTAGTTCAGCGTAATTACTTTTGTCTGCTTTAAGTATCAGACATTTTTTACTTTGTTTTTAATGTATTCTTTAAGTTTTTGATTCATTAATTTTCTTGCTCTGTTAAGTTGCGACTTGGACGTTCCAACACTGATGTTGAGAATGCTTGCAATTTCGCGATGTTTGTAACCATCAATTACGTACATGTTCAGCACCTGCCTGAAACCATCGGGTAGTGTTTGCACAATCCCAATAACTTCTTCCTTCGAAAAATCCAAAACATCAAACTTTTCCTCTCCCGACAATTCATCTATCATGGGCTCATCTACTGTTTCGTCAGTAACTGTTTCCATGTTGTCGTAGGCGTACTCTTTTTTCTTTTTTCGCAACTGCATTAGCACCGAGTTTACTATAACCCGTCTAATCCAGCCTTCGAGGCTGCCTTTATTTTTAAAAGAATGAATATCTTTAAAAATTTTGATAAATCCATCCTGCACAAAATCTTCGGCATCAGCAAAATTTGTTGAATACCGCATACACACACCAAGCATCGACGAATAATATCTTTCATAAAGAGCCTTCATAGCCTCCCTGTCGCCGGCCTTGCATCCATCAGCTAATCTATTGTCGTTCATTCTTTTCAGTGTAAAGGTGCAACGGTACAAATTTGGTTGCATCCGAGTCAAAAATTTAGATAGTTTATCAAATCATATTACTTTTGAACCCCAATTAAAATGATAAAAATAATTTGATGACAAGAAAGCGCGATTTTTTAAAGGACACGATAGCAGCAATTGTGAATTGGTTTTATAAGCCTTTCAAGAGATTTATTCCACCTGAAACATTTCGTTACGCTGCTACGGGTGGAGCCAATCTTTTTCTGGATATATTTCTCTATTTTCTGGTTTACAACTTTGTGCTACACCAACAGGATTTAAATCTTTATATTGTGGTTATCAGCCCATACATTGCAGCTTTTCTTATTGTATTCCCCATTACTTTTGTTACCGGATTTGTTTTGGCAAAGTACATCACTTTTACCGGGTCGCCCTTGCGTGGAAGGGTACAGTTGGTTCGATATGGTGTATCGGTTGGCGGTTCGCTGTTGCTCAATTATTTATTGCTCAAGCTGTTTGTCGAAGTATTCTTCTTCTGGCCTACAATTTCAAAAATGTTTACCACGGTTTTTGTAGTAACTTACAGTTATTTGATCCAACGTTATTTTACGTTTAAAACCGGTGAGATAAAACAACGAACAAGATAATGGCAAAGCATTTTTG
>JAOZRY010000873.1 GCA_029939965.1 Bacteroidales bacterium
CCATTAAAATTGTAACAGAACCCTATTTCAAAACTAACTTTTCAACTTTTACAAACTCTCCGCATACAATTTGGAGGTGATAAACACCTTTGGGCTGATTGTTCAAATCCAAACTGAATAGTTCGGGACTGTTAATAATTTCTTGCATAATTAGCTGCCCACTTATATTGGTAATCATAATCTTAATGTTTTTTGAAAAACAATTTACGATCGAAATATTCAACACTCCCGAAGTTGGATTTGGATAAATTGAAATTTCAGGCTGCACTAAAACATTTCCGGTACTTGAAGTGGAGGCTTTGATCTTCACTTCTTGTACAGTAGAAATTCCATTGTCAACATAAATCCCCTGATTTGCAGTATTTATATCATAGATTATTTCAAGATCAAACTCTTCTCCATCGGCTCTCATCAACCGGAACACTACTTCCTCATCCTGTACAAATCCATCATGTTGTTCGGTAAAAATATCATCACCAAAAGCAACCAACGAATTTGCAGGTTTTGAACGATTAACCATCATTAAACCAACACAAACTCCTGAGGCATTGAACGTACCGATTATATCACCATTTTTAAATGCCGTAACAACCTGCGATGAAAACCCAAATACATGGCTTGCCGGTGTTTGATGAATCACATTCCAGGGTGATTCTGTTTTAGTTTTCGATACCTTATAATTCATTCCGGTATAAGGCTCTTCACAACCTGCATATTTAATATTTATTTCTGTGTAAGAATCATTAAGAACAAAGTAAGCCTTTCCGGGAATAAGGTTTTGGAGGGTATTTATACCAAACTCAGGCCAATAAATTCCGGTTCCGCCAATATCTTTAATTATTTTAATATCTGTTAATGCACCAAACTGATCATCCACATCAATAAGGCAATAGGTGTTTACAGGCAAGTAATTCCAACCGGGTTCAATGGTTAATTGATAGAACGGGTATCGAATATTCCCATTTATGGGAAGCTCAACTTCTTGTGTCATCTTTATCCGGTAGCCACTTGTTACATTTAATCTGCGTAAAGTATTGATGTTTTCACCGGGCCAATATATGCCGTCATCATTGATCATTATCACGAGTTCATCCTGATAATCTGCAAAAATATTTTCGAGGTTAGTATCTGTTGGCGTTACAAAAGATGAAATACCACTCCACCCTTCAGGAATAGAAATGTTATGTACATAAGGCAAAATTACCTCAACAAATCCAACATTACTTTCAACTGTGCCACAATCATTGGTGTATGTAGCATAATATTCTCCGGCATTTTCCCGGCTCATGTCGAGCAGGAGTAATATGGGATCATTTTGACCCGGAATTTCTGAATCATTAAAAAACCATGTATATTGTCCTTGCAATAAGCTATTTACCGTAAACGACAAAATCAGCGAATTTCCTTGAACCACCTCTTTATCTACAACATTATCTTCTATAATTTCAAGTTCGTCAAAAGCAATGCTTAACTCATCTGTTGCTGCATTGGTACATGGTGCATTTGCAGACGCAGAAATGGTGATTACTGTTAGTCCGTTTTGTATATCATTATTTCCGGGAGTATATTTTGGATTGAGAGTATGTGGGTTATCAAATGTTCCATCACCGGCGGTTGACCAGATTATTGCTTCAAAATTCGATGCCATCCCTGATAGCTGAACGAAATTATCTCCACAAGAAGTAATATCATCTCCGGCTTCTGCAATTGG